>WJJQ01000061.1 GCA_014729615.1 Candidatus Peregrinibacteria bacterium
GCCCCCGAGAGCTACACACCTAAAACGCTCACCACCAAAAGTACTAACCGGGTACTTGCCGTGGTCAGATCCATAATTTTCGATACTTGCAATAATGTTATTCAAATCGGATTTCCTGGCCGCGTCTCTGGCTCTTGCGGGCGCGCCAAGAATGGACGGCTACAATGCCGCGGCTAAAATCCCAATAATGGTAATTACAATTAGCAGCTCAATTAAAGTGAATCCCTTCTTTCTCATAAAATAATTATAATGAAATTGTCATAAAATTTCAACTTGGTTTACCCGACTTCTAAAGCGGGATAAATGATCGAGTATTGACAAAATAACAAAAAAGGCCAATAGTGTGACTCCTTTTGGGTAGATTTTATAAAAAAAATGGAAGCACATAAAGAAAACCAAATAATTCAAACAGTGATTTTAAGAGATGGTCACACCGAGCCCACCATTAAAGAAATAGGCACGACTTTCCCCGATGTATTAAGCTTCATTGATTATTTACCCGGCTTGGAAAAATACCTGGAGGATTTAAAAAAAACCTATAGCGACCCGGAATATGCCGAATTGACTGCAATACTGCATAGGACGATTAATGAATATATTAACAACATCGCTGTGTCTAAGATTGTTTTCGGCATCTTGAACGATATGCGGCAAATTGCGAAAGGAAAGCATAAATGTGTCACAACGGTATTCATTGAAAATATAGATGAAGTTCTTCAGAAAATGTCCGAGTACGAGGAAAATATAAAATCCACATTAAATGCAATGGAATTCATGCATGAAATCCCGGGTCGTATTGTTGAATTGCATAAAAAAATTGAAGATAAAAGACAAGAACTGACACAACTTAAAGCTGAAAGAAATCAAATTATTACAAATAGCAGGCAGGGTGTGGAGGATGATGAAAGCGTTGCCAGAATGAAGCAACTGCTGGCTGACAGGAAAGATTTGGAAAGAGATATTGATAGATTTGCAAATGAAGTGGAATTATTACAAGATGCGGAACAAAAGCTAAAAGTAATTGCGGTAATATGTCTTGATCAGCCAATGGCTTTTAAAAAGCAATTAGCGGAATTACTGATACCCTTTGACCGGACAACAAGTAAAACAAACATTTCCGCGGATATAAAAAATGCTTTAATTCAACAAAAGAAGACCTGTGAATTTTTTACGGAAGATCCTCATGCTATTAAAAGTGAGCAAATTGAAGGTCAAATAAGAAATAAAGAAATTAAGCATATTGCCGCCGGAAACAATCGCAAAGTTCATATTCTTCTGGGGTTTGCCGCAGCCGCTGTTATAACGGCATCAGCCGCAGCGGGTTTTTATTATTTAAATGAAAGATCGGATAATGGTGGACAAAAAATCGATGGAGATAAAACCGCGGATCAAGATTCAGATAAAAAAGAATTCATTGAAATGCTTTCAAAAAAACCTATCAATCATTTGGAAGTGAGCATTCTTAAGCCCCGACAAGAAGGGAAATCATGGTTAAGATTTCGCGTGATTCCGGGAAGTGATTTACAAGAAAAGGTCAAAGAAATATATGGGAAAGAGGTTGTGATTACATTTCGTACTATAAATCCGGTCACAAAAAAAATGCGGGAGGAAGATGTTTTGGAAATGCAATTTAACGCATTATGTAAAGAAGGTCGGCAGGCACCTGTTTTATTGATTCATCCGAAAGAAGGCGAAACAATAGAAATCAAACTCGATATGCCTGTTCTGAGGCAAAAATGTGAAGTGGCAAAAAAAGAAATGATGGAAGCAGGTTATCGCATTACAGTGGATGGCAATGAGTCAACGCATTTTATACAGTTGGAAGAAAATTCAGAGGCAACGAATGAGAGTCTGCAAAAAGCGAAAAACGACCTTAGAGCATTTATAAATCATAATCAGAAGTTGGGGAAAATTGGGTATGAGGTACCGACTGATTTTATTGACGGCGCGGCAGGCAAACAAGTACTGGAAAAGCAATTCATTGAGGCAATGGGACAGGAAGCCGTTTCAATCCGCAGAGCAAGTCCCGTCAGAACCGATTTTTATATTAATCCAATGCTGAAAGAAGGCCTGCAAACAATACATGGTTTTGTTCTTAGCGGACTTATGGATAAAAGCGATAAAAAGGAAATTTTCTCAACTCATGCGATTCACCAGGGTTTCGGTCAGGCCGATTCAATTGTTTGTGGCCGTGAGAGTGATTTTTTGGGGATTGTTGTTCAGCCAGGCAAAGAAAGGAATCAGAAAACCAGAATCTTTTATCCTTACGACCTAAATTCCTGGCAGACAACTAATTGCGAGAAAAAATAATTTTTATTAAGCCACTTAAAACAAATCCGGCTGTCCCCAGCAAAATTACAATAGGGCCGGTAGGCAGATCTATATAATAGGACAAAAAGATTCCGCTAATCATTACAACTTCGGCAATAATAATGCTTAAAATAATCAAAGCTTTTATTGATTTTGCAAAAATTTTTGCACTTGCAATGGGAATAATCAATAGTGCGCTAACCAAAATTACACCTAAAATTTTTATTCCGAGGACAACGGCAAGTGCAAGTAAAATATAAAGGGCAAGTTGAAGCGATTTAACTCTTATGCCGCTCACCATGGCGGTTTCTTCGTCTATTGAAACCAATATTAACTGCTTAAATCTATGTAAAATAAAGCAGACTATTACAAGACTGACAACCAGAATGATCGGTATTTCAGATTTGGTAATAGCCAAAATGTTGCCAAACAAAAAGCTCATCAGCTCGGGTTGATAACCGGGTTGCAAACTTATTAAAAGCACACCAAGCGCCATGCCCGAAGTGAATAAAATTCCGATTGCAGTGTCGGAATTAATGTTAAATTTGTCCTGTAATAAAAAAATAATGGCGGCAAAAACAGCACTACTAATTAGCGCAACAATTAAAGGGTTCCATGAAAAAACAATTCCCAGTGCAACTCCTGCCAATGATGCATGTGCTATGCCGTCAGAAAAGAAAGCCATTTTTCTTAACACTACAAATACTCCCAAAATTGCCATTAAAGCGGCCAGAATGATTCCGGCAATCAATGCGCGCTCCATAAATGGTAATTGTAATATTTCAAGCATTTAATGTTTGTGTGAGTGAGGCATTACATCTACGTCTTTGCCATACATGGCTTTCATGACATCTTTTGTCAAAGCTGTTTTGGGGATTCCCTGGCAGTACAAATCACGGTTTAAGCAAAGCACAAATGATGCGTATGAATAAACAATGTTTATTTCATGAGAAATCATTACAATAGTGGTTTTGTGTTCTTTGTTCAAATGGTCAATAATGTCATAAAAGGCTTTCATACCTTCAATGTCCACTCCCGTTGTAGGTTCATCAAGAAGTAATAGTTTTGGATCATTAATTAAAGCTCTAGCTATTAAAACCCTCTGTAATTGTCCCCCCGACAATTCACCAATCATTTTATTTGCAAACTTAGTCATATCGACCTCATCTAATACTTCATTAATTCGATATTTTTTATTTGGTTTAATTGTTAAAGAAATGAACTCTTTCACAGTGATTGGAAAAGTTCTGTCGAAATTAAACTTTTGCGGCACATAACCCAATTGATCATAGGTATTTTGAATCTTTTTACCCTCAATAGTAATTTTACCTTTGTATGGAACGAGCCCCAAAATGGCTTTCAAAAGGGTGGTTTTACCAGCGCCATTAGGTCCGACAATGGCTGCGATTTCTCCTTCATCTATACAAAAATTGATCTTATTTAACACATTGGATGAACCAAAATCCACAGATACATCCATGCCGCAAAGAATTTGATTTTTATTTAGACAGTCCTTCATAAATCGTATTGGCATTATACATCAAAAGTTCCTCATAGGTATCTCTATTTTCGAAAGTATCTCCACCTAGGGGGTCTAATACCAATAGTTCTAAATTAAGGTCTTCCACCAGCGCCCGAATTGTTTGATTACTAAATTGCGGTTCCGAGAATATTACGTTAATATTCTCATTTTGCGCTACTTCATACAGTTCAGCCAATTGCTGCGGAGTGGGTTCTTTGCCGGCGGACGGCTCAAAAACCGCGGCTATTTCCAGATTGTAGTCTTTTGCTAAATAATTCCAGGAATCATGGAACACTATCATTTTACGATTTTCAAGGCCGGCCAGTTTACTATGTATTTCTTTGTCTAAATTTTCAAGTGAGGTAATTAAACTATTATAATTTTCAGTAAAAATCGGTTCCTTTTCAGGGAATGACGCACTTAATTCGTCCCGAATATTCTTTCCCATCATCATAGCATTTTTAGGCGACAGCCAATAATGGGGATCCACTTTTTCATCTTCATCCTCATGATCGTCCTCATGCTCATGATCGTGTGATGTGCCCATTAAGAAATCAATGCCCTCATCAACCGTCACAATCCTTGCGTTGATGCCCAAATTACCATCTTCTATAAGCCAATTATCAAGGCCATGTCCAATCTTTAAAACCATATCTGCCGTTTCCAGTTTGACTGCATCAGAAGGGGCCATTTCAAATGTATGTGGGCTTGCTCCGGCATCAATTACTGAATAGGCTTCACCTTCATCTCCTATAATTTGCTTTGCCAGGTCGGCAAGGGGCGGAATAGTCGCTGCAATTACAACCTTTTCATCATTTTTAACCTGTTCGGCGGGTCCGCATGCGGACAAGAAAAAAGCTAAACTGGATAGTGCAATAATAGCAATTATTATTTGTAATTTTTTCATTAGATAGTTTGTTATTGTTACAATGTTGCTTTAAGTAATCCTAACACAAGCTATACAAAAAACCAAAAAAATGATATAATAATATAACAAACAAATAAAAAAATGGAATTAAACAAGTTCAAAAGTGGTATCGAAGAGGTGACTCCGAAGGAGGCATGCGCGCTTGAGGTAAATGCCATTCGCGAAAGGATTCAAACGCTAAAACAAATGCGTCGCGAACTTTTCGACAGTGAAAGCGCTTTCGCGGAAGATAAAATTGGTGTATTCGCGCTCGAGGAGCAGTTTTTAAACGACTATAACAAGGAGCTTAATCAAATAGTTACAATTCTCACCGAACCTAAAAAAATAAAAGGCCGATACGAAGAGCAGTTTGCCAAAACCTACGATGAACTGGCGTCATTGATGGCTTATATCCATTTTAACAGTCCTTTAAAAGCAAAAACTTCAGAGGAAATTGCATTAAACATTAAGACAAGGTTGGCCGAATTAAGACGCCTTGAAAGACGACTGCGCAGATACAATCAACTTTTACAGACTGAGGAGAATAATGAAGTATCAAGTAGCCGAAAAACATTCAGTGATCGGGTTGCCGGAACCGTTTCAGAAGCGGCTTAAATGAAAGGCAAGCACTGCTATTTGTATTTTTTGGCTTTATATTCGTCATATATGTCGCCGAACAATTCTTCGATAATGTCTTCCAACGTAATGACGCCTATATGTTTTCCACTTTTACCTACAACTACAACCATATGATTCGATTCCTGTTTCATGAAATTAAAGGCCTTGGAAATCAAGTCAGTGCTTTTTACCATCAAAGCAGGACGTACTAATCCCTTAAGGCTTTCACCTTTATAGTCGAGCAAATCTTTTGCGTGAATCAGCCCTACAATTTTATTGTTTTTATCCTTTACGGGAACCCTTGTAAAACCACGGGTTGCGATTTGAGTTTTAATTTTAGACAATTTATCGGTTTGGTTTACAGTAAACACATACCTTATAGGAAGCATTGCTCTGTAACATTTTATATCAGAAAACCTAAAAAGTTTTCTGATAATGTCATTCTCCAATTCATCTATAGTGCCTTCGTGTAAGCCCAGTGTTACCAGATCCATAATCTTTTGTTCATTCACCAGTACCGCTGCCGCTGATTTTTTGATTCCGTATTTTTTTAAAAGATAATTTGATAAGCTTATAAAAGCATTAACCAATGGTTTAAAAATAATCACCATATAATAAACCACCTTTGCATTACGTGCGACAATATCATCATTCAGCGCGATTGCCCGCGATTTGGGAATAATATCTCCAAAAACAATAATTAAAAAAGTGACAATTCCAAGAGCAATGGAAACACCGATTGCGTTGAAAAGTGAATTTGCAAAAAGAGCAACCAATGCCGATAACAAAATGTTTACAATATTGTTTCCAATAAGAATAGTTACCAGCGTTTTTTCCATTTGTTTCTTAATTTTGAGAACAAATTTAACATTTTTGCATCTTTTTTTACGCATTTGCGCAATTTGAAGCGATGTTAAGCTTGTTAAAGCCGTTTCTGTCCCTGCGAACCAGGCTGAAGTAATCAGCAGTACAACAATGGATGCAAGAATTATTAAAGTAGATAAAGTGTTCATAAGAATAATTATACCATTTTTATTACCAGAATGCACCATTGGAATAAAAAAAAACAGCATGTTGCTTTTTTATTCAAAAGGCATATAGTGGCACCACAAAAACTTACTTCTTAATTTTGGTAATATGCAAAAAGATTACTGCAAAAGCCTTATTAATCATATTCATCGATTAAACGGGCAGTTAACCACGCTGGCAGGTTACATAGAGAATGAGCGTAACTGTGATGATGTAATGCAGCTGGCCATGTCGGCAACCAAATCCTTTGATTCTTTGAAATCAAAAGTAATTGAAGCATATATAAACAAAGAAATAATTTGTGATGAGAAGCTTAGTTTTGGCAAAACCAGAAAATTCCAAAAAATGCTGTCTTTAATCAAGACGTAAAGTAATTGACAATAGGGTAGGGGGTATATATAATGCAGGCAAAATAACTTGCATTATTATGAAAAACGAATATGGAAAAATCATCCCCGGTTTGCAAATCAATGGAAAACCGGCACCGTACCCTGTTGTTAACGAACGATCTATAAGGGCCACCGCTGGCATTATGTTTGCAATAGGGTTCTTTACCTTTGCCACAATATTATACACGCGCGATTACACTCTAATGTATATTATTGTACCCCTATTCTGGCTGGATTTTTTCTTAAAAGCAGTTTTTGATCCGAAATATAGTATATTTGGTTTCTTTGGAAGACTGTTCGTTAGGGGTCAAAAACCTGAATATGTCGGAGCTATACAAAAAAGGTTTGCCTGGAGTCTGGGCTTGGCAATGGCAACGACCATGATGATCATAGCCATTGGATTTGGTATACGCGGTGTGGCGCCGTTTGCCATTTGCATGACTTGCTTGCTTTTCATGTGGATGGAATCAGCGCTGGGTATATGCGTCGGATGTAAAATATATTCTTTTTTACTTAAAAAGGGCGTTATGAAAATGCCGGAATTCAAACCTGCTTGTCCGGGTGGAGCATGCAGCATTAATTAAACTTTTCTATAATTGTCCACGAACTGCCTTCGGATGAACCATTAGTTAAATAGGCGTTTCCTGCAGAGCCTTCTCGCTGACATACAATTTCGTAATAATCACCGCTATTTAAATCGAAATATGCCGAAGCGTTACTTGAAGCCCACGGATCACCCGTATTGCGTGCGTAACCATAAGATGCGGCGTTAACTGGTGGAAAAGTCGTACCATTCAAACGAACGGCGCAAATCACGTTCTTTCGTTGATTGTTCGTATCTTCATAATTCACTTGATATGATATTTTATACCTTCCACTATCATTTACATAGACTCTCGTATTATCGGTACTGTTTGAATGTGAAAAGACTGTGTCTTCCGGAAAGCTTTCACTATCCCATGGTATAGGGGTGGGGTTATTAGTGTTTATATTAAATGTGCCACCGTTACCATCACTATCGTAAAATTGGCCAATTTGTACGCCGGTGCCGCTCCCATTGGCACCTAATTGTTGCCATACCGCGGATCCCGCTGATTCGTCCAATAAAATAAAAGCCGCGTCCGTGCTTGTGTTAATCCACAGTGTTCCGGTCATGTAGCCGTCCGCAATATCATCATTATTTGTCGGGTTTACCGAATCTCTATGAAGCATTTCGCCTAAACGGGTGGCGGTGGCGTTATCAACAATATCTGTGCCAACGTTTGTAAATCTGTTGCCACTAACCAAATTGCGCTCCTGTAAATTCGATTGCAAATCTATAGCAAAGTCCCAATTATTAGTCCCGCCGACAATGTCATTGTTTGAGAAAGTGTTGTCATCACTGTTGCCCCGGACCTGAATTGCCGTTGCATTACCTGTGGAAGCTCCCTTTATTGTATTGTTTTGAATCGAAGATCTTAATAAATGGGAATTTGTACTTCCTATTTCAAACCCTTTTGTGAATCCTGTGCCGCCATTACTTGTGCCATCAATAATATTATTATTAATAATGGAATCTTCTGTGACTGTTGACGAGGCAAAGGAATCAATACCAATGGCGGTAGAACCTGTTCCAAGTGCTTGACTGTAAACATTTGCGTTCATGTTTAAATTTCTGGCGCCACCTACATAAATTCCATAACCACTTCCGCTTGCTCCCATTCTCAGTGCGCGATTATTAAATAATGAACTGTCATCTGCTCCAATGAATACATATGCGGTTTCGCCGACATAATCTACATTGTTACCTTCTACGAGAGCATTGGTAATGCCCTGATTGTATCCCCATACTCCCACTATTGAAGGGTCCGATGTAACATGAATACCATCTGTGAAATAAATGTTTGTGCCACTTCCCAGAACTCTGCAGTTTTGTACAACGGGCCTTATTAAACGCTCCGAAAGACCATCAAGTAATTGAATTCCGATGTCGGCGGTAGATCCTGATCCGGATTGCCCGGCGATTTTTTGAATTGTTAAATCAAGTATTCTATTGTCAGTTCCGCCGGCAACTCGCACACCATGAATATTCGAAGCAACTTCTATTTTGAAGTTTTCCAGAATAACACCATCGGCAGGCGCCGAACCATTGGCGGCACCTATTTGTATTGCCGCGATTTCTGATCCCGTACTTGTAAAGCTGTTGGCATTAATAATGGACGCATCGCCATATCCGTTTATTTCAATATTGTCACCGGTTATTAAGAGAGGACTGCTAATATTATAAGTTCCAGGCAACAAGGTAATCAATCCGCCATTGCCGGTTGCTTCTAAACTGTTAACAGCTGCCTGCAAATTCATATTTTCAGACACAAAAATGGATCTTTCCGGAATTGTTGTAATAGTTCCGGTAGTGTAAACATTGCCTGCTTCAGCCACCGTTACGTCCCAGTTATCCAGTTGCAATACTCCATCACCGCTTCTGCCGTCAACGAAAATGTTTGTTCCGGAGTCTAAATTGGCGCTTCCGGTATTAAATATCAAAGTCCCATTTTCAGGGATTTGAGATGTTTTAACCATGTGAATAGATACTACCGGGGGTATTGCCGCATTACTGTTAATTAAAGCATCACCAAGATCCTGAATGCTGAAATGCACCCTGTCAAAAATTAAAGAATTAGACCCCCCTTGAACATCAACGGCATAATTGCCACTAATTGAATTTACATCAATTCTTAAGTTATTGAACCTGGTATCGAAAGATTCGATTAATCCATTCCCCGAAACTGCAATAGTTGTTCTGTCCGTACCTTTACCAACGAGCGAGACATTGGATAAATTCACAGGTGACGTTATTTGATGAGTCCCCGCGGAAAGAAGAATTATTCCGCCGGATAGTGAATTTAAGTATGTCATTGCGTCATCAATCGATGCGTAATCAAGGCCGGGCCCAACCGTAACTACCTTGGTTGATGTGCTCCCAATAGCTGTAATATCGTCCCATGCGCTACCATTGAAGACATATGTTTTTCCATCACTGCTGTTGTGATACATTTGCCCCGCCACGGGACTGGCGGGCGCGCTTGACAAATTTTCAAGAGCGAATCCTTTTAACTCGTTTAGGAGTAAATTCAGGTCATGATTTAGTGTAAATTCCTGAGCGCTGATATCAAAAGAAATTGAACCATTGTTTTGTGGAATGCTGTCATTTCCAAAAATAATGCCGGTATTTTCAACTCCGAATCCATCATTATCCAATGTTAAAAAGGGAGAACTAAAATCGTGCGTATTGTCATCCTGAAAAATAATTCTGCCATGAGCAACGCCGGCAAACATTCCAACGCTTACCATGCAAATCAGTAAAAATAATGCTAGTTTATAAAATTTTGGCATATTTCTCCCATTTAATCTTTTTATTATATCATGAAAATGACTTTAAATGAAGAGATGACTGTGCTAAAAATAGTCACACATAACCCCCAAAAAATGCGACACATGGAAACACTTTTTACCCGGGAGCAGATTGAAAAAAGAATTAAGGAATTAGGTGAGCAGATTTCCGCTGATTATATTAATAGAGAGATTCTTGCAATAGGCTTGCTAAAGGGGTGCACAGTTTTTATGTCCCATTTGCTTTTGCATATTGATGCCGATATAGAAATAGATTTTATGACAATTAGCAGTTATAAGCATGGAACAAAAAGTAATGAATTTAAATTTGTTCAAGACCTCGATACTAACGTGAATGGAAAACACATTTTAATAGTTGAAGATATTATAGACACGGGAAAAACAATGGCTTTCACCCAAGATTTGCTAAAGCAGCGAGGTGCCGCGTCGGTGGAGACTGTTGTTTTTGTAGACAAAAAATCCAGGCGCACTCATGAAATAGCGGAGCCAAAATATGTCGGTTTCAATTATGATGAAGAGCCTTTCATTGTAGGATTCGGTTTCGATTTAAGCGGCAAATATAGAAATTTGCCTCACGTTTATAAATTGTCAGATTGATTGAAAAGGCCATTGACAAATGAAAAAAATCTGACAAACTAACGGCTAATATTTTTTTACAAATACAATGGCCATATACAATTTTCGTGAAGATAAAGTATGTGTGGAAGACATTATTGAAAGTCATAATCTGCACAATAAGAGCAAAAAAATTGCGATTTTGACTGACATGGATCACACAATGTTCAATTCCGATTTGGGTGTAGATGTTTTTTTGGAAAAATGCGGAGACATTAAAATGTGGGAAATGGATGTGCATGAGTTCGCTTCGCTTTTGTTGCCCCGTAAATACAAGGAGATTTTTAATGATGGACTTGATGGAAGATATACAACTTTGGGATTAACAAAAGATATATGTCAGTTTATTTTGGGTCTTTCTAAAGATTTAAAATATTTATATAGATATATTCAGGTTTTGTTATCACAAAATGGAGATCAAGAGGAACTTGGTGTGGCGGTAAAACATTTTGCCAGAAAAATGATGGAATTTGATCGGGTCTTTGTTGAACATGACATGGTTTTACAACAACATTTCACAACTCCAATGCTTATGAGAACTCGCTTTTTTGCCGGCAAAAATTCCACACCCGTGGTCAAATTAACACGAAAAGTTATGGAAAGAACGCGTGGTTCAGCCGACAGGTTTGTAGATTTAAACTTTGATGTTAAGGACTTGCCCGGCAGAGAATACATATCTTCGGATTTTGTTGACGAGATTCATGGAAAAGAATCTCCATATAAAGTGGTCGATCGGTATGCCGCGCACATTCAAGAAGTTGTGGACTTAATCAGGTATATGGTGGAATTTGAAAGTTCAGTTTGCAGGGTAATAAGTGGTAATTTGGAAGGGATTGCCAAAACAGCCGTTGAAAATTCAGAATACAGATTCTTGCTCGAACAGGGAGAAGTAAGAAAAACCGACGTAATTAAAGGGACACGACTGAAAAGAAATAATGGACGTTTTGCCACAATGCCAAAAATGCCAATTTTAGGCCCCGTTAAAGTAGAGAAAGCTATGAGTTTTGCTGAAAAATATGGCAAAAAAACCAAAATTGCGCTTGGTGATTCAAAATCGGACGCGCCCATGTTGAATTATGCATTGGAAAGTGGAGGGCTGTCATTTGTCGTGGGTCAGGATTTTAGAAAAGCTATAGAAAAATTTACCGGTGTTTTAGATATTCGCAAAGAAACTCTTAAGAGAATATTTTATGTGATTCATAATGGGAAAGAAGATGGAAGCAGGCAGTCCATGGTTCCTTATCCCAAGCCGGAACCCATTCCGTTTAGCCCGGCAATTTCCGACATTCGTTAGTGCAAAATATTAAAACAGAGATTCTTGATTACTTTCAATCGGTACAAAAATCCCTTTTTTAAGTAAAAAGTCCAAGCATTCACCGGTAGCCAAAACGTCGTTCAATGCGTTGTGCGCGCCATCAAATTGCTTACCGAACAGGCATTTATAAAGTTCCGACAATGTCGGTGATTTTAAGCCGCCACTGCGCCCTGGAATATTACATACTTCCTTTGTTTCTTTCATCGTATCAAAAGTTTGATCCGGTAAAAAAAGCGTGTTTTTTCCAAGTCTTGCCAATTCGTTTCTAAGCATTGCAACATCAAATTCAATATTATGTGCGGCCGCAATATCGGCCTCATGGAATAAATCCAAAATATTAGATGACACTTCGTTAAAAACCGGTTCATTTGCGACCATTTCATCTGTGATTCCATGAATAAATCTGCATTCACGGGGTATTAAAACGGGTGGTTTGATCAATAAATCCATTCTTTTCAGCTCGGTAAGCTTTTTTTCATTCAATGAAATCTCGTAAATTACGCCCGCAAACTGACAAATATAGGGCTGTTCTTCCAGACCTTTATTTGGGATCGGTATTCCTGTCGTTTCTGTGTCAAATACTAAAACCTTCATATCGAAAAATATTCTGCAAAAGTGTATCATATTTTCGGAATCAAACAATCCATTATAAAATCAATTCATGCAAAAAAAAGTTTTATTGTTTTTGGCTCTTTTATTACCGATAAATACGCTCGCTCATCCTATTTTAATGTCGGATCAGGTTAAATTGGGCCAAACGCTGACAATAGAAACACCGGTGTACGATCTTGAATCAGCAGAGGTAAAATATGACGATAATTTGCATCCACTTTATAAAATAACCCGCTTGCCAAAGCACGATGAACCGATCAGTAGAGCGGAATTTTTGCAATTAATATTTAAAAGCGATGAATTTGCCGATGAAAAGCCGGAATCGGTTCCGGATTACTCAGATATTGATGAATCCCATTCTTTCTATGATGAAATAGTTTTGGCGACCCAATTGGAAATTGTCAGCGGATATCATGATGGTTCGTTTAAACCATATGAAACGGTAACTCGTGGGCAGGCGGCGAAAATATTAATAAACGCTTTCAACCCCGACCCGAAAAACGACGATCAGCCGGCTTTTGAAGACGTTCCCACCGGTCACAGATTTGAGGATCATATTAAAAAAGCTGTTCAGGCGGAAATTTTTAAAGGATACCCCGACGGTTTAATGCGCCCCGATCGCCCCATTAACGTGAGAGAGGCTGAAATTGTGGTGCAACGCGCCATAGATCAGAGTAAAGCGATTTTTTTGGGAGAACGTGATTATTTTAGGGGATATATAGGCATTCACAGACTGGACCGGCCCGGTGAAAAGCCCCTTGAAATCATCGTTAAAAAAGAAGGTGTTGAAGAAAAAATTGCGGATAAAATTGATGTGCAAGCCCAAAATTTTAAAACCGTCTGGTTTCAAATGGAGCCCTCCGCCAGCAAATTATTCGGAAAAGAATACATGGACAAAACATGGGAATTAATAGACGAAGCACTTGCGTCAACCAATGACAAGCAGTTGTGGGATGGGCCTTTTATGGTACCGACCGACGGTCAAATAACACTTGAATTCGGCGACAAACTGTATATCAACGGGTCATACGCGGGATCGCATTTTGGCATAGATTACGCCAATAGCACCGGCACGCCCGTTAACGCGTCCAATTCCGGCATCATAGCATTATCATCAGACACTCCATCGTACGGGAATGTCATTGTCATAGATCATGGGCAAAATATTTTTACAATGTATATTCATTTACATGAGCTGATAGCGGAAAAAGGGCAGACAGTTACCAAGGGACAGCAAATTGCAACTATGGGATCAACGGGAATCTCAACCGGTCCTCACCTTCATTTCACGCATTTTATAGGAAACACAATTGTAGATTCTGAGTATTGGTTTAATTTAAGCGATTAAAACGATTTATAAAAAAAGTATTGACGGGTGAGTATATACTCACCTATACTTGGATTGTAATTAATTAATCCATATGAAAACTACAAGATTAAAGACAAAAAACCTTTCTCAAAGGCAAGCCATAAGCTTTTTATTAGATTATTTGATTCAAAAAAATGCTTATGGGCACGTTGCACCGGTTAAAACGCGTCATTTAGAAATGACCGTCCGCAGTTTAAATTTAAAAAGATTGCCATAAACTTGCAAGAAACCAAAAAAAGTGTTACATTGACCTACTTTAAAAGGATCCATGAAATATATTGAATCGGGAAAATACAGAAAAGAGCTTGAACAAGCCAAGCAAACGTTAGATTTGGCTCAGGAGCTAAATCTTGATAATGCCACTGAATTACAGAACGATTTTGAAATTATTTCCGCTAGAAATCGGACACATCAGGCAATATTGAACACATTGCGTAAACGAGTTCACGTTGAGAAAGAAGGTGGTCCGGAAAAAGCGGCGGCTTTTGTTTTTAATCAAGATATTGTCAGTGGGAATGGTGTTATTTACGTAAATGAAACAACGCTTGATAATTATTCCGATGCGATGCATTTCGCGGCGCATGAAAATATGCACTTAAGGTCAAGATTTACACATGAGACTTTTGAAAAAATATTTGAAAGACTTGGTAAGCAAAATAGAGACTTGTTGCATGAAGCACTGGGGATCAGTGATAAAGATGGTGAATTCTGGCTGGAAGGTTTCAATGAAGCAGCGACCATTCGTGAACATGGCAAAATTGAAAATTGCGCTTACAACGACGATGAAGTGCCTGTAGCATTAAGGCTGGAAAAGCTATGCCAAGACAAATTACATACTTCATTGATTGTTGCATATTCAAATCGAGAAAAAGACCTATTCGAGCAATTGTTGCATGAACTTTGTGATCAGTTACTAATAGAAAAGCTTAAAAATAGTTTATCTCTGGCGGCTTAATGCGATACAAGCAAGACTTTACTCTAGACATTCCGGTTTCAAATAATGCTTTCGATTTCGACATAAGGAAAAATAAGAAAATTCATGTACCCGCGCTCATCATGGGGTCAATTGCAGATGTGGAAATTGGGGACAAAGTTGCTTTCGAAGCGCTCGACGATGAAGGGCAAATCAGAACTTGTCGGGGTCTTAAAAATTTTGTCGAACTGAAAAATACAAAACCTCCCACCTTCATTTTTGATAATCACAACCACGCCTTCTTTTTTTGGCATTTGGCTTTGGCAAACACAAGAATTATGAGTGGAGCAACGCTTATTCATATTGATCAACATAAAGACTTGCGCCAACCTACACAAAGACCGCAATGGAGTCTTACAGAGCATAATCTTGATGAGGTTTTTTCATATACAAATAACGTATTAAATGTGGGTGATTTTATTAAGCCGGCTCTTGAAACAGGGTTAATTAAGAGTGTTCACATAATTGATAGTGAAAAAAGTTTAAGCGAATTCGCCGATCAAGAAATCGATTGGAGTAATACGATCCTTGATTTGGATTTGGATTTTTTTTCGGAAGAAATGGATTACATTTCATCTGAAAAAAAGGTGGCATTTATAAAAAAATGCTATTCAAAAACTCAGCTGGCAACACTAGCCACGTCTCCTTTTTTTATTGACCAGGAAAGGGCCATTTATTGGCTGAGAAAAGTGCTGAGCACTTAGGCGCGTTGCAATGAAGCCAAACCAATCGAAAGAATCATGGCTGTTTCCATTCGTAGAATTCGGTTACCAAGTGAAAAAATTTGTGCGTTGGATTTTTCAATTAATGCTTTCTCGTCATCACTGAAACCTCCTTCGGGGCCGATTAGAATTGTTATTTCTTCATCCGGAAAAACGGGCGGTATTTGGTTA
Organism: Candidatus Peregrinibacteria bacterium; assembly: GCA_014729615.1. Taxonomy (GTDB): domain Bacteria; phylum Patescibacteriota; class Gracilibacteria; order UBA1369; family UBA1369; genus WJJQ01. The sequence goes on from WJJQ01000061.1 coordinate 15,943, forward strand.
TTAGAATTGGCTCTTTCCATAGCCACAAAAATTTTTTTATTATCACTGTTTTTCAAAAATTCGCGCAATGAAAGCTCGGTTTTTAATATCGGTATTATTCCGCGTTCAGATTGCTCTGCAGCTTCTTTGGCAATCTTTTCAAGCCTGTCTGTTCGCAGATTATGCTTTAAATTTGTAAAATCACTGGTCAGCAATTGAATGGTTTTGACGCCCAACTCTGTAGCTTTTTGAATTATAAAACTAAGTTTGTCGGGCTTGTTTGGTATGCAAACAGCCAAATTTAGATCATTGCTAAACTCACTTTTATTTTCTTTTTGCTCGACCAAATGTAAGGAAACCTCTTTTTTATGCGCATTGATCACTTTATAGTTGAATTCAATAAATGGCCTTGTTTCAAGTGTCCTTATTAATGTCAACAAATCTCCGGGCTTTACTCGCAGAACTTTGGTCAGTTGATCAATCAGCTCTTTATTATTTATATGAGAAATACTCAGTTCATTTTTTCCAACATTAATTTCATCGCCAACAAAAAAACGGTACAAGCGCATAATTAAAAGCCGTATGGAATTGAGTTAATATCATTATCATCACCACCGAAGTTATCTTCAATTTTATCCGGGATTTCAGGTATATCGACGGGTTCATTCTTAATCACTTCACCGGTTGAAGGATCCCTATCGCGACTTTGCACAAAATCCGATTCTTCAGGTTTAATAATTTCTTCTTCATCTTCATCTTCGTCCTCTTCCACTTTTTTAAATTGTGCGTCATGATTGCGCCATTCAAACCAGCTTGGATAAACTTCACGGCCGCGCCAGATTAAACCCTCCGGCTCCGGAAATGGTTCGTCTTCTTTTTCTTCCAGTACGCGTGTCATAAATGCTTTCCAAATGGGCGCGGCTCCGGTCAAACCCCATGAGTTCCAATATAAATGGCTACCGTCACTGTTCCCAACCCATGCGCCAACAGCAATACTGGGCGTATAACCAATAGTTAATAAGTTATTGGGATAATTCGTTCTACCCACCTTTTTGTTTGAAGTACCCGTTTTAGCCGCAACCGTATGCCCGGGAATTGTAAGGCCCGCCCGCCAGCTTCCTCCCGGTCTTGCATAAACATCGGAAAGAATATTATTAATTATGTATGCAACCTGCGGATCAATAGCATCAATGGCGGATTCAGGATCAAATTTTTCGATTATTTCACCATCTCTGTCACGAATTTCAATTATTGGATTCACCGGCATTCTTTTTCCCCCGTTGGCAAACACGCTATAGCCCCCCACTAATTCAAGAAGAGTTAATTCTCCACTCCCAATAGCCATTGCTGGGCCATAATGAAATGTCCAGCCCCTTTCTTCGGCATTTTTGTTAAAGTCATTTTTAAATTCTCGCAAGCTGTGTATTCCTACTTGATCCAAAAAATCTAATAGTTTTTCCTCCTCCCCGGCAATATAAAAAGCTTTGATTGCCGGAATATTACGCGACATTGCCAAGGCATGGCGTACTATCATGTCACCTTTAAACGTGTTGTCTGAGTTATTGGGAATATAATTTCTTGTAAAAGCTGTCTTTTCATCTGAAATAAAAGTGCCCGAACCGATCCCCGCGTTTTGAATCGCGGCCGCGTATACAAGAGGTTTGAACGATGATCCCGGTTGTCTTAAACTGGTTGCAACGTTAACCTGCCCGTCAATTTCAGACCTCCAATAATTTTGAGATCCCACCATTGCCAAAATCTGACCCGTTTTTGGATCAATGGCAACAATAGCACCATTATTGGCATGAAAAGTCCTTTGGTTATACTCATCCCGTTCCGCCAAAACTTCTTCGGCTATACTTTGCATTTTGGGATCAAGTGAAGTCACTACTTCAAAACCTCCTCGGGCAACAAGTTCTTTGCCATATTTCTCTTCAAGCAATTCCAAAACGTAAAAAACAAAATGAGGCGCTTCAATTTTATGAACCGGATCGCGGAATTTAAGGTCAAAAGCATCTGCCCAAGCCTGATCGGCCTCCTCCCGCGTTATATGTTTATCGTCCACCATTCTGTCCAGAACAAGATCTTTTCTTCCTTTAGCATACATATTGTCGGAAGGGGAGTCGCAGGTGCCTTCCTCTTTCAGGCACACTCCCATTAATTCGGCTTTATTTTGCCCATAAGGAGAATAATACGAAGGTGCCTTGGGTAAAGAAGCCAAAATTGCCGACTCGGCAAGAGTCAATTGATCGGATGTTTTATTAAAAAAGGTTTTGGCCGCGGCCTCTATTCCATACGCATTGGATCCGTATGGTATCTTGTTCAAATAGAGTTCCAAAATTTCATCTTTTGAAAAATTCCATTCGATTTGCATCGCAAGTATTAATTCCTTAATCTTTCTTTCATAAGTTTTCTCGGGCGATAAGAAAACATTTTTCGCTAATTGTTGAGTAATTGTTGAAGCCCCTTGCTTAATTTCTTCTTCTTCAAGATTCTTTAATTGAGCTCGTATAATTCCGATCACATCAAAACCAAAGTGATGATAAAAGTTTTTATCTTCCATTGATAATGTGGCATTAATAGCGTGCTCCGAAATATATGAAAGCGGAACCTGTTTTCTGTTCTCTTCAGCAAAAACACTATATAAAACATTACCTTCCCGATCATATATTATTGTTGTTTCGGCAAAATCATTTGATCGCAATTCATTAACACTGGGTAAATTTAAACCGAACATTACATAAATACCAAGAATTCCGAAAAAACCAAGCAAAACGAGACCCGCAAAAACTTTAAATACATTTAAAATCGGCTTCTTTGCCTTCCCCAAATACGCCCCATATTTTCTCTCAAAAACATGCCGAATTTTATGTTCCTTTTTCGGTTCTAAATTGATTTTATTACTTAACTTAATCTTTCCGGATTTTTTTTGTGAAACCTTTGGTTTTTTATTACTTTTCTTAGCCGGTTTTTTCTTTGCTTTAGACTCTACACTTTTTTTTGTAGGTTTTTGCACTTTCTTTGCTGCCTTTGAATTTTTTTTAACCCTTTTTTTTGCCATGAATCTATTAAAGCATTTTTTCAGATTTGTTCAATAAAAAACCCGACATCAAAATAATGATCTCGGGTTCTTTTTTAAAAAGAATTTACTATTTCTTTTTTGGAGCTGCTTTTTTAACTGCTTTTTTCACAGCCTTTTTAGCTTTTGGAGCCGCTTTTTTTACGGCTTTTTTAGCTTTTGTGGCCGCTTTTTTAACCGGCTTGGTTATTTTTTTCTTTGCAGGAGCCATGTATTTAGGGTTAAATATTAGGGCGAAAAAAAATACTAAAGAACATAATATCAGACATTTTACATTAATGCAAAGAAACCGCATGGTAACTATTTATACAGATGGAAGTTGCAAGGGAAATCCCGGCCCCGGTGGCTGGGCGGCCATATTCCTTAATGAAAGCCAAAACCAGCCGATCAAAGTTTTAAAGGGATCATCAATAAACACCACAAATAACAGAATGGAAATGGCGGCAATTATCGAAGCTCTGGAATATGTAAAAAAAGAATTCGGCAAAGAAAGAGTAAAAATAATCAGCGATTCCAATCTGTTGGTTCAATCGCTTAATCTGGGTTGGAAAAGAAAAGCCAATTTAGATTTATGGGAAAAATTAGACGATGCTCGAAAAAACTTACAGGTGGAATATTCCTGGGTTAAAGGGCATGCTACAAATAAATGGAATAATGAATGCGATAAAATCGCAAACAAAGAAGCGGACAACCCATCCGGTGAAATGTCCGCTTATGATAATTCAAACCCAAATCAAGATACTCTTTTTTAAAGCTCGTCTAATTTTGCTTTTAATTGTTCTTCACTTTGAAAACCAACAAGTTTGTCCGCCATTTCTCCACCTTTGAAAATAATTAAAGTCGGAATGCTTTGAATGCCATGCTGACCGGCTATTTCAGGATTTTCATCAACATCCAGTTTTCCGATTTTTACCTTGCCTTTATATTCACCGGCCAATTTTTCAATAACCGGCCCCATCATTTTACAAGGTCCGCACCAGGGCGCGAAAAAATCAACCAGTACAGGCATGTCTGATTGCAAAACCTCGTCATTGAAGTTTGAATCAGTAAAAGTTACTTCACTCATGATAAAAAGATTAAATTACAGATGAATTCATTATAATTGAATTTCAATAATTGAAAACCCAAAACCAAAAAAATGCGTAGATAAAAAAGTAACACTTTCAAACCACTAGCATGGTTTATATAATTTTTATATAAATTGTGCTAGTGCTTTGAACAGGGGTCGCCAAACACTCCACTACCTTGGATGAGGCAAAGGATGCAATGAAAAAAAAGGAAATATTACTTTTCGCCTTCCCCGGGTTTTTGCAAAACAACAGGCTTTGCTCTTTCGAAATAATCCTCAAGGTCTGTCTTGAAAGTGTCAAAGTTTTGATGATTATAACCAAGATACGATTTTCGAAGCAGTCTTAAAAAAGACAATTTTTTCAACACAGTTCTGTATTTCGATTTACGTAATTCCTTTCTGTCTTTGTAAACAGGACTGAAATCAAATTTAAAAAGAACAAGACTTTGTTCAATTTCCAGAATTTTAGCGGGCATTTTTTCGGCAGGATCTCCGTTTTGCATAATAATCCTGAAAAAATGAATTATATTGTCGTTTGCTCCCGACGTGCGGCCTATGCAAACCAGGTTTTGCGCAGGGAGGCCTTGTAAAAACCAAGTACGCAAGAATGGATCGCCACTTTCCCTGTCTTTGCCGAAAGAAAGGCTCACTAAAAAATTATCTTCACCACCCAGGGCTTTCAACATTTCGATTTTCGATTTCATGTCTTCTTTTTCTCCATACAAAGCGGTGAATACCTTTTCCGGCAACTCTTTATCAATTTTCTTAAATTCTTTCATTGAAACAAAACGCCCTTCTTTAACCTTATAAGCCAATTTAATTAACGTTTGAGCATCAAGCTCGGGGAAAAAAAGGCCAAGACTTTTCAGTACTCTTTCATACATTTTTCCCATTACCGTTTCCATTGCTTCTTGTGTATCTTCAAAATAAGAACCCAGATGAGAAACATTTATTACGTTTCCGTTATCCAAATATAAATGAAGTATGAATTCCTCATCATCGAATTCATGACCTTTCAGAAAGTTTAAATAAACCGCAAAACATTCACGCGTTTCAGGCATAAAAACAATACTGCCTTCATATAATTGAATCTTTCCCCGCCCTTTAGGATTAATTTTTCCGTAATTGTTTACAATTTCAACCGTGCAATCAAACTCTTTAATCAACATACCCACTTTCATAAAAAGAGCATCCGCCAAATATTCGTTTCGCACCCTTACAAAATCCCTTAAAAAATCATCAAAAAGATTCAAAAAGTCACTTAATACATATCGATCCTTGGTGTAAGTAGTAAATGACAATTCCTCACCTTTAATGTGAAGGTCCTTCATGTCTCCGAAATAAATTACCTCGCCCATGTCTTGGGCGCCCTTTCCCTTCAAACGAAAATTTTGCCTATCAATAACAATCTCACCTTCCTTTTCAAGCAAGATCTTATTCAAAGGATTCAATTTTTTATATTTTAGACTATATGTTAGCGCCATAAAATTACGCTTAATCGGGTTTTATTCATGTGTTAAAAGGATTTCCCTGCAAGGACTTACACAATATACAAGAATTTTTAACAAATGCAAATATTTCATTAAAGTATACAGGCACACATTTTACCCGCAAGTGCAAGTTTTTGTTTTGTTTATAAGCAAAAACATCTTTAGGGTGGATTGAAAAAAGTACTGAATTTTGTTATAATTTCTAGATTATTACGTTATTATCAGTGACTACAATTTTTAATCCATTTAAATGCAATCGGCACTCAAGCTAAAAAAGTCAAAACTTCAAAATATTTTCAAAGCACTCTCATTGGCAATATTTGTTTTTTTAATGGGAGTGGGTGCAAGCACAACAGTCGCTGCTCAATATGAGCCTGTTTCAACTTTTATTTCGGAAGTTAAAAATCCGCCGATACCCTTTTCTTCTATAGCCGTCGCATGGGATGAAGAGGAGCCGCTTGGAACCGAAGCAGAAATTTTTATTAGATTTCAAAATAATGAAGGTTGGACCGAGTGGCAGGATCTTCACCCCTCAATCGATAAAAAATATGAAAACGAAAACGTAAAACCGACGGCCTTTATTACGACTGACCTTTCCGGTGCTTATCAATATAAAGTGGAGCTTTCAACCGAAAATAAAACCATTACTCCCAAGATTTCAAATATTGAAATAACTTTTGTGCATGCTCATGACGCGAAGGAAACGGAACAACTGGACAACACGGTCACACTGGCCGATAACGAAAACCTAAGCAGTAGAATAGATTACGGTCTTGATATCATTACAAGAAACGAATGGGGAGCCAATGAAACTTTGCGTGTCTGGAGTGAAGACAGGCCGCCTGAACAGCTGGCAAGCTTACCCGATGATTTCTACGATAAATATGCGGATGAAATGAAAATAATTAGGGAGGTGGCCTACAACGCCAGCGGTGAAAAACTGACTTGGCCTCTTGAATATCCCGAGGAAGTATCAAAAATTATTGTACATCATACGGCAACTACAAAAAATCTGGATAATCCGGAACAGGCGATCCGCGACATTTATTATTATCATACAATGACAAGAGGATGGGGCGACATTGGATACAATTACATTATTGATCCGTTGGGAAGAATTTACGAAGGAAGATATGGAGGTGATGGAGTCGTGGCGGCCCACGCGGGTGGCAGAAACGTGGGGAGTATAGGCATTGCTATTCTTGGGGATTATCATAATGGGGAGCCGACAACTGCTTCAATTAATTCATTGACGGCTTTAATCAAAGCGAAATCCGGTCAGTTTAACATTAATACAACCGGTTCCGGCTCTTTTAGAGGGGATTATTTGCCAAACATTATCGGCCACCGCGATGTGGGAAGCACAACTTGTCCGGGTGACCAGCTTTACGATATGCTGCCAAGAATTCGTGCGAGCGCCAAAGACGGTTTGTCTACAACTTTTATTGATAGACGTCGTGTTTCAAGGACCACCGAAAGGCCATACGACTATGACCTTGAAGGCACTTTAAAAATCCCGACCTATGAAGTGGCCTTAAAACAAAGCA
>WJJQ01000062.1 GCA_014729615.1 Candidatus Peregrinibacteria bacterium
GGTTGTACATATACTTTCACACGTTTGGCTTCCTCATCGATTTCAAGGTGAGCAACTTTCGCGGGTGCCAATGCCGCTTTAATAAACTCCTCAATGTTCTCGCTCCACTGGATTACATCGATACGTTCACCGTTAAGTTCATCCATCACATTGGTAACACGCACGCCTTTTTGACCGACACATGATCCGATTGGATCAATTTTCGGATCAGATGAAAAAACCGCAACTTTGGAACGAATTCCCGGTTCCCTTGCTATTCCCTTTATTTCGACAAGATCACCTTTAATTTCAGGTATTTCAAGCTCCATCAGCTTCCTTACAAGATTTTCATGTGTCCTTGAAATAGCCAATTGTGGCCCCTTGGTTGTTTTTACCACCTTGTCCAAATATAGTTTCAGTCTTTGGCCCCCGTAGTATCTTTCCTTTGGAATTTGATGTTCCGGAGGTAACATTGTTGTAATCTTGTTATCAAGATTCACATAAACATGCTGACCTTCAACACGATGAACAAGTGCGTTGATCAGTTCGTTTTCCCGGTCTTTAAATGTGTCATACATTATGTCGCGTTCCGCTTCCTGAATTCTCTGAATAATTACTTGTTTCGCTGATTGTGCGGCAATTCTTCCGTATTCCAGCGGGGTAACATCAATTTTAACCTGGTCACCGACCTTGGCGTCTTTTTTATATTTTTTCGCGTCTTTTGCAGTAATTTCAGTTTCAGGATTTTCAACTGTTTTAACTACATCTTTAATTAAAAATACCGTTGCCTGGTCAGTAGTTTCACCCAGGTCCACTTCTATGTTTTGATCGCGATTACCGTAATCTTTTCGGTATGCGGCGCGAAGCGCCGCCTGAATGGTTTCCATGATTCTGTCTTTTGGAATACCTTTTTCATCGCAGAGCTGATTTATGGCCGCTAAGAATTGTGATTGCATGATTTTTTTTATTAAAGATTTATTATTTTCAGTTAGTCATAAAAACGCAGAATCGATACACTATCGATCCTGACTAGTTTGATAGTACATTATACGGATAGTTTTGTAAAGCCATGTTTTGCAAGGACTTCTTTGATTGTTTCGTATTTGAATCCTCTTGAGCAAAGAAATCTGTATATTTTTTGATAGTCTTTTTTTTGTCCCGGTTTTACTTTTTTTAATAATGCTTTTTCAGCATAGTCGCATTCATTTCCGTATTCAGCTTCGAGAACCCGGTCGATACGATCATCAAAAATTTTCTTTTGAAACAGTCTTTGCTTAATCATGCGCGCGCCTTGCGGTTTCCTGGCCAATTGATCACGGATGAATATTTGTAGAAAATATTCGTCGTCTATATATTTTAAATTTGCCAATTTTTGTAAAATTTCACTTATCTGTGCCTCTGTCGCATTCTTTCTTTCTCGCAAGCGATTTGCCAGCTCGTGTGAGTGATAATTTCTGCGAGCCAACAGCCAAACCGTGTAATTTAACAGTTTGGTCCGGCTGTTATTTGGCTCTGAGTTTTTTGATGTTTGTTGCATTAATTACCTTCAACAGGTGCTTCTTTCAATTTTTTCAGATGAGCTTCAAGCTCCTTAGCTATCTCGGCAAGTACTTTTCTGTTTTCCACTAAAAATGATTTAACATTTTCACGCCCCTGACCCAGTTTAAGATCTTTATATGAATAGAAAGCTCCCGCTTTTCTGGTAATTTCATAGCGTGTTGCAAGATCAATTACATCACCCACGTAAGAAATACCTCTGTTGTAAATAACATCAAATTCAGCGGTTTTGAAAGGAGGTGCCATTTTGTTTTTCACCACTTTAACCCGCACTCTATTACCTTTAACTTCTTTCGCGTCCCCTGTGCCATCTTCAATTTTACCGATACTTCGAATATCCATTCTGACGGAAGAATAAAACTTTAATGCATTACCACCTGTTGTAGTTTCCGGATTACCAAACATTACGCCTATTTTCATACGCAACTGATTAATGAAAATCACTGTTGTTTTGGTTCTGCCAATATTTGCGGTTAGTTTGCGTAAAGCCTGACTCATTAAACGTGCCTGTAACCCCATGTGCGCGTCACCCATTTCACCGTCTATTTCAGCGCGAGGAGTAAGAGCGGCAACCGAATCGACAACAATTAAATCAAGCGCGTTGGTACGAACAAGACTGTCCACGATTTCAAGCGCTTGCTCACCGCTATCCGGCTGGGAAACAAGCAGATTATCAATATCCACACCGATTTTTTTAGCATATTCCGGGTCAAGAGCGTGCTCCGCATCTATAAAAGCGGCCTGACCGCCATTTTTCTGCGCCTCCGCAATAATATGAAGTGTCAAAGTGGTTTTACCGGAACTTTCCGGTCCGAATATTTCGACAACTCTACCACGTGGAACACCTCCGCCAAGAGCCGCGTCCAATGAAATCGAACCCGTTTTTATGGTTTCAACGGCAACTTTTTGAGCTTCGCCCAGTTTCATAATGGACCCTTTCCCAAAATTTCTTTCAATTTGAGACAAAGCCAGCTCGACGGCTTTTTGTTTTTCAGGATTTACCGCCACTTTGTTTGTAGCCGCTTCCTGTGTTTTTACGCTTTTTTCAGCTTTTGTACCGGTCATTTTAAATAGGATTAAAATATAAAAATGATTTGTAATAATATTAGGTGAGTATACACTCACCGTCAATACTTTTTTACAAAAAAAGCATGATAAATTTACATGCCAAGCATTATCGCAAGATAAATTTTGTCTTAAATTAAAATAAAATTATCCCAATGAATTACGCAGATCGTTTAATTTATCATCAAAATCGGCATCTCCCTTATTATCTTCCACATGGATTTTGTTTGATGGCGTTTGCTCATCAACTCCAATTGCAAATGATATATCGAAACCTTCCTCCTTTAAATCGGTAAGAGAAACGACCTGAGTCATTTCCGAGGCAATTTCGGTGGAGGGTTCAAAGGTATTGTATTGATCAATGGCGTTAAGATATTCCATATACGCTTTTTTTAACTCTTTAACGTTGTTTCTGTTTTCCATTCTTAATTCGCTCGGCTCCGCTTTAAAAACCACCTTGTTTTTCAAATCATCGCTTAGAGCCTGTACGACAAGGCTTCCATTATAATCCCTGCTTATAACAGCATCATTTTCATCCAGAATTAATACATCAAGTGATAGTTCTGGAGCATATTCAACTTCTCCGACAATATTGCTAATACCCAGTGTGCCCAATGGTAAAAGTGCGATTTTATTTTTTTCACCAATAATTTCCTCAGTGAGTTTTTTTCTTAAATAACTCCAGTTGGCCATTTTTTTCTCATCTGTTATCTCAGTGTTGAGATGTTTTACCAGCTGAATTATGGCTTCAGTTGGAATATTGTCACCGGATTCCACACCATTGTCAGCCAATGTTTTTTTTGTAACTTCAACAGTATCTTCACTGTTTAAAAGAGCGTTATAAAGCGCATAATATTTATTATAGTCCATTGCTTGTTCGGGGCTTTTATCGGGTTTGGCATGAACACCGCTGCTTAGCGGTTCTTCTTCGGGGAATGGTGGTAATTCTCTATTAATCATGGTTGTAAGTTATATTATAGTTTAGCTTGATACAAGAATTAATTCAATGAATTGTTGTATTCGTCAATCACCTTTTGAAACAGTTCTTGTAATGTCCTCCAAACACGATGGTATTCGGCAAAAAGCCATTGACGGTTTTCGGGACTTACATCGTATCCACCAAACTCAAGCAGAGACTCCGCTTTTCTGAATGCGCCGGTAAACATGGTACATGACCTTTTTATTTCATCCGGGATTAAATTGTAAATGTAGTTTGGCTTAAATCCGTAGCCCCAGGCCACACGTCCGCTGGGTTCACCTTCCGCGTCGGGCTCCACAAACAGTTCGCACAGATAATTCCTGTTTTCAATCCCTTCCGGTTCCAGGGCGTTTCCATAAGGTGACCAGGCAATAACAGTTGGACAAATGTATATTTGCTCGCCCCACTTTTTATTCAATTTGTTTTCCATTTTAAACCATTTCATTCTTTCATCTATATAATAATCTGTTATTGGATTTTTCATTCTTGTTATGCCGTTTTCATCTTTTTCAAATGAATTTAGTTTTCTGCAGTTGGCCAGCACATAAGCTTTCAAGTTCATGGGAGGTTGCTTGGGCGGCACATCGGGATTAAACATGTGCTCACGGATTTCGCTACCGAATGTGTCGGGCATTTCTTCAATAAAGTCTGAATTGTTACTTGTTTCTAGTGCCATTTTATTGTGTTAATAAAGCTAAGTGATAAGCGTTTAATCTGGCTTTCGCAATCAGGTCGGGACATTTTGCAACCCAGTCCGGATTTGGGAACATACCCTGTGGAAACTCCAATGATATTTGCTTCAGATTTTCATATGCTTTTCGTACTCTGGCATCCGGATGTCCTTGATAGAATTGTGCATGTTTTTCAAGCACCGTGTCAATAAATGTTGAAAAACGTTGGTATTCCAGCGTCATGAGCATAGATTTTTGCATTGGATCGTCGGGTAGTTTTGTCATTTCGGTGGCTGAGTCTATAACAACCGGATAGGGTTCTGTTCCTTCGGGTCTCGCTATTTGAACGTTTTCGAAATGGTAGTCTCCATGAATATAACCATGCTTTTGATATGTTTCCGCGTATCCGCCGAGCATTTTTTGCAAAACATTCATAGCCTCGGACGGATTGGCGGTTTCCAAATAACGGCCAAAGCCGGTTGCGTTGGGGATATATTCCATTACAACCATATCTGCATGAGTATAAACAAATCTATTAATAAAATGATGATTCATATCATTCGTGACGTTCAAGTTTGCCATTTGCTGATCGGAAAATTTGCCTCCTTTGTTCAATTTTTTCATGGCACCGTACCGCACTTCTCCGGTAGTCGGATCTCTGTAAATAACTTTGGTCACGAATCCTTCCTTACTTGGTGAGCCGATTCGTTCTGTTGAGTAGAAGTTTATGGGTACATTATTCGGTCCCGGTACCGATTCGAAATTGCCGGTTAAAATTGCGTCTATTTCATTCTTTGGAATTGAACCGTATTTTTCAAGCAGAATGAAATACCCGGGCGGATCGGTTTCGTGCAATTGTTTCAACTGTGCATGAACGGTATTATTTGCATCAAAAACATTGTTTCTGAAATTTTCAAAAGCGTTTGTTAAAATAGCTCGTTGAGATTCAACTGTTTCTATTTTTTGTAACGGATGAGGTGCCGTTATTTGCGGTGGTTCGGGCAAGACCATCGGACCGCTGTCAAAATCACCGTTTCTTCCTATAAGACCTACAGACCTGCTATCCATTCTTTTACCTACTCTTTTCCCGGTCTCATCCATACTTACTTTACCGGCACTAAAATCAACGCCGGCTATTCTGACACCGTCGGGTGTTATTACTTCATGTCCGTTTGGTGCTATTTGTATGTCAACATTGTGCAGATCCGACGGATCAAAATGTGAATGACCGTGAACAACTCTGTTCAAACCTTTGCTGTTTAACGTGGCAAGTTGACCGGGTTTATAATGCATATCAATATAGTCCCTATTCTCCGTACCTAAAAATTCGGCTCGAATCTGATTGAATTCTTGAAGATTCACTCCGTTTTCTTCTCCCAGTAATAAATGTCTTAATCCCTGTTGCAAGACGGTATTAATATGATCAACTCCTGCTCCTATTGTTTGAGCATTTCCCAAATGGTTGACCATATATGGCGTTAATTCAGTATGTACAAAAAGTGAGTCATCAACATATTCCGCAACCTTCATGTTGCAAATCGATTCAAGCATTTGCCTTCCTTCGGCACTGTTCCTCATATCCATCATTAATTGCCTTCCCAATGCCGGCATATTTGTTGTACCTGAAATATCTAAAACTTCAGACAACGTCCTGACATTTTGCAGTGCAGGATTAGAGGAATATCTTTGAAAAAATTCGACAACTCCGTGACCCTGTTCAGCCCCTATATATGACGCTGCAAAGGGATCCATTTCATTGTATTTGCCATCTACCATGCGATAAATGGGCACACCCGCTAAAAAGGCAAACCCAAATTCTTCATGGTTACCGGCAAGAACCGATAATTCTCCCCCTTGTTCTTTGGCTTCACTTTGCAATTTTCTAATCGCGTCCATAATTTGCAAACTTTCAGCGCCCCGATCGGCGATAATGTCACCAAGCATTACCATGCGTTTGTTTCCACCCGTCCATCTGATCGAATCCAAATTATTTATGTCGGCATCCTGAGGAATTATGCCAAGTGTTTTCCAGTTTGCTTCGGTAATTTTGGCGTTTCCGTGAACATCTCCCACTGCCAGAACTTCTTTTGATCGGGGGACTTCTTTTATGGGACGCATTACCTCATTTCTGGCGTCAAACGATTGTTGTATGTCGATAAGAGTTTCCGCGGGTTTGGTACGCTGTGGCATTACGGGCGTTTCCATTTCCTGGGTTTTGGCAACGGTGCGAGGACGTTTTGTTTTTAATTCAAAAGGTTGTTCCGCCTCAGGATTCTTTCTTGCTATGCCTGTAATATCTTTCATTTCGGCTGAAATCGGCATTATTCTTCTTTTTCGAATATTCTGCGGCAAAGTTGGATCAATGGCCACCAATTGAATATTGCCGTTCATGGTCGATAAAACATACATACCGTCATGTGGTCCACCCACTATTTTGTCGCCGGATTGAAGTTGGTTCATTTCGGTAACACTGTAATTGGTTCTTTCTGCGGCAATTTCAGGTGCAGCTTTTGCTTCTGTCTTTTGCTCAAAAGATTTATAAAATTGCTCCCGAGTTATTATTAAACGATCGCCGGGAACGTTGATTTCGCTTTTAATGGAAGGGTGCTTTTTGCCAATCAGAATGCGGCCGTCAGTCATGAATCCATGCATATAATACCCCTTGTAATCACCACTTAAAAATTGCTCGCCGGTTTTGTATGGGATCTTTGTGTCGGGCCGAGATAAAGCTCTTTCACTTTGAAGAGCGTCTTCCATGCGTGTATCAGGCTTTGGCTTAAGCAGCTCGTCTATGTTTACAAAGGCATGTTCACCGGGCATTATTGCCTTTTTTAAATCAAGTTTTTGCGCCCCGGGTTTGGCAAGATGCATAATGCCATCGGGCATTATTTTGATTACCTGCATTCCTTCATATAGCCCCGTCCTTATAATGTCACCCGGCTTTAACATTGCAACTTCACCGGAAGTCATTGTGGGACCGCGTGGAGTTGTGTCCATTGCAACCGCTTCGCGGTTCAGTCTTTCCGCGTTAAAATTTGAAGCTTCGGTTGCGCCGGTTCTGCGTGCTTTCGCAAAACTGTAACCGGGCAAATATTGCCCCATGATCGCCTGCATTTGACTAACCAAATGTAATGGAATTTGTCCGGGCTGATCGCCAATTCTAATACTGCCATCTGAAAGTGAACAAACAAATTCTTCAACGTGAAGCGGTCCGCGCGTATCATTAATATCTCCAAAAAATCGGTTAACAATTTCGGCAATTTGCCGATTATTTTTTGCAAATTTAACCAAATTCTTAATTAATTTTGGATCAGCGTTGGTAAGCAACCGATGGGTTTCTTCATGATTTTTGACTCTTTCCATTTCGGCAAAAACCTGTTTACCAAGGTCTGATTTGAAAAATTGATTTCGTGAATATTCATTTCCGTTGACTCTAAAACGGATTGTACCATCCGCTTGCGGCAGGAATTCAACACCGAATTTTTTGGCGAAATATGGTCTGCTGTAATGTATTTCACCTTTTTCAAACCAACCTGCAACTTTATCGATTGATTTACCTTGCTCCGCCAAATTCGAAGGTAATTGATCCGACATTTTAGAAGTAAATCCTTCGCCTATTTGTCCGCGTTTTGCAGCTTCTTCAGGTGTCGGAACACTGTCTCGAAGCATATTCATATCAACCAAAAATTGATCCATTGTGTAATTCGCGTCCGATTCAAGACGTCTTAAATTTCGTTGTATTTGCTTGCCGACTGCCGGTGGCAAAAACTCGCCCAGGCCTCTGTACATTTTTTCCGTTTCCATACCGCGGGCATCTTTTGTTTTATAGGTAAGAACATTTCCTTCATCGTCGGAAAACGGTTTGAGTGACCATGCGTTTGGATCGTTTGGAAAAACTTCCGGAGCCCATCTTGCCCCTTCGGTTCTGGCAAATGCGGGTTTATCCGCCGGTTGTTGGTCTATTACAAAGCCTCCCCGGCCATCCGGTAGAGCCAGTCTCGGGTGTCTGACCTGACCGTTTATTATGTATTGAAGCGTTTTTAATCCTCCAAAACCTAATTGGAGCTGACCGGCTGGGGTATTTGGGTCGGTATTTAACATGTGACCCGCCAAGTATTCAGGAGTCCAGGCACCCTTGAAATAGTTACCGTAAATAATGCCTCCGTTATCCGTTCTTAAGAGTTTTCCATCCATAATTGGGCTAATTTTACTGCTGATTTGTTGTGTGGTGTCCAACCCTCCGAGGTCTAAAAATGCTACTTCAAGTTCTCCCTCTTGGTCGTATCTGAAACCAAGTTGTTCAAGTTTAAAATCTGAAAAAACAAGGCCGGCATCATTCATTTTATCCATCGCTTCATACATTTTGATCAGCATATCCATTGCCATGCGCGGATTTTGAATAGCCGCCTCGCTGGTAAAGAACTTTTCAAATGTCATTTGTTCAAATCTACCGTCAATCAAAATTTCCGATATATCCATTACAATGTCTCCGTTGTCCAGAATGCTTTTTTCCTTTGAAAAACCATGTTCCCGCGCAATTCTTACTCCATTTATTTCTAAATCTCTTAATATTTGATCGTCTGTAGCAATGTGCTTCCATGCTTTCGGCTGAAGAAGTCCGGTTTCAGGATCCCTAATCAATACTCTGTAAACCTGACTGCTTCCTCCTGCTCCAAGAGCATGTACGTGAATCATTTCATAAGGTTGTCCGTTTAATGTAACGGAGGATTCCACCTTATAATCAATGATTGCGTTAATGTCTTTTGTTGTTAACTGCGGATTTTTTATGTTTTCAAGTACAATATCCAGCGGCACCTCTGCACCTTTTTTTACTATTGAATCCACCGATTCGACATTTAAACGTCTGTGAATATCTGATCGCAATATTGCCCTTCCAACCGGTGAATTTGCCACCTCCTGAAATTTCGCAAAATTGCCGGGAGTCATTAAATGTACATGATTTTTTAAAACCTCTTGAACAGGTTTTGGCAGTGCATTGAAAGAATCTGCAATTTCAGGCGCCGGGTTAAGCGGCGGTTCATAGTAAAGTTTTCCTTCACTGTCCACCATTATGAACCCCTGTCGGCCCTGACTATCCAAAACCGGCATAATGGCGCGCCCCTGCCCTTGCCTGTCGACTCCGAATCCTTGTTGTAATCTATTTACTGTATTTAAATATTCGTTTAAATGACCGGTGTCTTCCAGAGCATATTTAACCAATGAATCGGCATTTTTATTAACGTAATCCTGAATAGATGCTGTGCGATAGTTTTCATGTAATATGTCCATTTTATCGAGCAAATCAGCATTTTTCAGGCTGAAGCCTTCACGGATTTGCATTGCTTTTTCGGTATCACCTTTTGTAAGCATGTCTCGATAATCGTGAATTTTTTGTCTTGCGGACGGGGGAAGATTTCTTTGTTTTATTTCGTCATTTAACGCAGTTCGCTGGTATTCGCATATTGCAAGCTTATCGTTTTTTCTGTGCTCAGCTTCCATTCTAAGTGCAAATAAAGCCAATTCTTTTTGAAGTTTTTGTACTTGATTCAGACCAACTCTTTCAACGTTGCCCTTGGTTCCCATGTAACGGGCAATTTCTTCAATTTTATGACCTTGCCCCAGTAATTCCTTAATTTTCGGGATTGTTTTCTTAAAGTCATCTGAAAAAGTGTGCAGGTATTGATCGAAATCCGCGGGTTCCACCTTTGAATAGTCGCCCTGTCTGGGCCGAAGCGCAACCACGTTGCCAACCGACTCGGGGCCGGTAGCTAAATCAATTCCAATGGGTGTGAATCTTCCTTTTTCGGGCATTTTTTGCGCCGTTGTGATTAGTTCACGTCCGGTTACCTTTTTATACAATTCAACGGCCAAATGTTGTTTTCTGGGTTCAATATATCTATCAAGCGACTCTCCTGAAACGAATGACCGATCGGCAACCTTGAAATACATTTCAATATCGCTAAAGGGCATGCCCATTTGTTCACCGGCTTCACGTATCGCTTTTTGATTATTCTCGAATCCATATTCCGCTATTCTAACCTGTTGTTCGAAAACCGAATCCAGGTCTACTTCATCGGGAGCGTTTCTCCAAGCATCGAAAGCTTCTTGAGCCTGCCTTTTTTCAGCGGCTGTCATTGGCACGGCTTCGCGCGCCAAATCCTCCGCGTTTAATGATCTGTTTCGTTTTGCTCCTATTTGTCTGGCTTTTTCGAAAGTGTAGCCGGGAATGGCCAATTGCATTATTGCTTCCAAATCCGTTTTCATTTTGCTATCGGCAGTCATTCTTACAGATCCGTCGGCAATTCCACATAAAAATTCCTCAACGGCCAGTGGCGCGTCGCTTCCTCGAAGCGGGCCAAAGTTTTGTTCAATGTAATTAAAAAGGTTTGGATTTTTTCTCACATATTCGAAAAGACTGCTCATGAGGCGCGGATCAGCATCGGTTATTAATCTGTGAGTTTCTTCGTGAGCCTTGACTCTCTTCATTTCAGCCAAGACATTTTTACCAAGCGGGGTTTTGAAAAATTCTTTCGCTGTGAATATTTCATGACCGACCTTAAAGCTGTTTACTCCACCAAAAGTACCCAATTCGACGCCGAAGTGTTTTTTGAAATAATGGCTGTTGTAGTGAATTTCGCCGTTTTCAAACCAACCTTTATAACTGTCAATCGGGCCTTGTTGTCGCAAATTTTCCGGAACATCGGCGCTGAATTTTGAATAAAACAATGGTGGAATATAGTTTTCATCTGTTTCAGGTGTCGCTTTGGCTCGTGCAAGGGGAATTGGAACTTCAGCATTGGAAGGCGTCTCTGCCACAGCTTTGCGCCGTGCCAAAGGAACCGGAACTTCCGCTTGTGAAGCATCGTCTGCGGCAGGGGCTTTTCGTCGCGCCAAAAGAAGTGGTTCTTCTGATCCGGATCCGCTTAAATTTCTTGTCAATTCATTTTGTTCCGGATCGAATTCCGGTTCCACTTGTTTACGGGCGGGTGTGTCTGCAGATGTTGCCTGTTCGTCCTGTGATTCAGGCCGGCTTTGTTTACGGGCGGGCGTGTCCGCCGATGTTGCCTGATCGTCCGGTGTGAAATTTTGTGTTTTTTCGTATGGCAGCGCCTCGAATTCGGGTTGGCTCAATTGTTTTGCCCTTGAAGCAACCACTCTTGTTTGTTTTTGACTTGCCTGCCATTCGCTATATTTAGCCTGCATCAACTGCATTGCAGGTTCAAAGTATTTTTGATGAAAATCCGGTGCCGATGTCATGGATTCATCCGCAAGATGCTCTTTAATTCTTTGCACACCTTCGATCAGTTTGTCCGGGGCGCCATTTTCTTTTAAATATTGCATAAACAAATCTGTTGTCAGTTTGTCCGCGTTAACCAAAAACTGTTCGTTATAAAAATTTGAGTTTTCAAGGTTTTTAATATTTTTTAAGTTAGATTCCACGGCTTTTGCATGTAATGCCAGGTCGTTGTAGTCTGTCCCTTTTTCTGCCAATCTTTGATACAAAATACCCGGCGTTTCACCATTATTTCGCTTGGCACCATACATACAGCCTATTGCAAATAAATCCACATGCTGTAGCAAAGCGGGATTTTGGTGAAATGCAGCCAGATTATCCAATGGGAAATACTCAAGTGTCATTGGGGGAAGATTCTCATCGGCAACGTAATTTTTCAGATCATCATGAGAACGGGGGACTACATCTATAATCATTACATCCGGTCCATGCGGAGTATCCACAACCAAAATGTTTGCCGGTTTAAGATCGAAGTGGGAATAGCCATTTTCGCTAAAGGTTTTGATTGCCTCCGCGACTCTGGTATTTAAAAGTGCTATTTGATAAGGTTCTGCCGTTTTTGCGAACTTCGTATAAGATCTGGCATTCTTTCCTGTTTCGTATATGACGGAATTTTCTGAAATACTTAACGCTTTCATAATTCTAGGATTTTCCCAGTCTCTGGAAATTCGAGCGCCTTGTTTTTCTTCCTGCCAAACATTTCTTCTGTTTTCAAACGGTTTCTTTTCAACAGCATCGGCCAGTGTACCGTCCGGTTCTAGTATTTTTATTTCAAAGACAGCACCCATGCCTCCTTTGGCTATAACATTTTCAGGAGCTCCATAATATGTTTTTTCTCTTCCGGATTCGTCTATGTGAACATGCTTACTGCCATGGATAATATCTGCCACCGTGGCCGCGTCCAAATTATCGGCGTTTTTTTGAATTATGTTATATGCTTCGGGATTATTTTGAAGCAATGTGTTCATATGTGTTGCCAGCTCGCTTGGTTCGCACCCAAGATATTTTTTAATCTCAGTGTCAAATTTTGCATTCCTTAACTCACGTACATATTTATTAAAAATTGTTGATTCTCGTTCAGGTAAAGAATTTATAAAATTGTTTAATGCATCGTAATCCATCGATGAATATTCCGCCTTTAACTTTTGAAATGCCGCATTGTTTCCGGATTCCAATTCGAGCGCCGCTCTGATCATTGGACCTTTTTTTGTTTGAAAAGCCTGATCCAGCGCGGCTTTTATCTCGTTCAACGCGTGGCTGTTTAATTGATTGTCGTAGACGCGAGCTGCTTCAGCATGGATGGTGTAAGAATCTAATATTTCCTTTGTTCTTGACTGCAATTCCGGTGAGAGATTGTTGTTTCGCAACATTTTCTCAACTTTTGTGTATCCTTCACGGGTGTTTATTTGATAATGAAGGTAGTTTAAAGACAATTCTTTGTTTCCTACTATTGCACCTGATTCGAGTTTTCTTTGAATATAAAAGTTTCCTGTTTCAAGTGATGAGATGAATTCAAAAACATGACTGTCCGCCATATTGATTTTCCCGCTTTCCAATAAATTTCTAACATTTTTCCATTTACTGACAACATCTTCACTCTGCATGATTTTCCCTATCGCCAGAGTTACAGTTTCCGATGCCAGCTCCACATCTCCGCGCTCCAATAATTTTTCAAGACCTTTATTTGTTTTTTCAACTATCCTACTGGCCGTTTCCGGGGTAAGCGGTATTTCCGTAATCATTTTTTCGGCCAACTCCGGTTTCTTTAAAAGAATATTTTGAACTAAATCCGGAGTTAAAGTCACTTCTCCATTTTGAATGCGACCATATATTGCATCGGCATCAATTTTTCCTCCATAGAATTCGGTGATCAACAGCCTTTGTTGCGGAGTTAGTCGATTTTCCTCAATTTTTGTCGCTTCAAAATCAATATCTGAATCGATATTTGCCGCGGGCAAATTGGCCGGTTCTTCGGCCGGTTTTGCTCCCGCTACTTCTTCTAAAATGCTGTCCAGATCTATTTCTTCAAC
>WJJQ01000005.1 GCA_014729615.1 Candidatus Peregrinibacteria bacterium
AACAAAATATATACGGCTACATAAAATTTCCTTTCTATTTACAAGGAGTAAAATTTTATTTCGACCCAAATTTCTACCCTGACTTCTATAATTATTTTTATAATGAGGTCAGGATAGAAACTTCGTATATATTAAACGTTAAATGAAATAAATTTTCAAAAATTACCAAAACTTTATTAACCTTCACTGCTAACTTATGATTATGAAACCACAAATTAAAGCAATTTATGTCGCAGTTCAGGATATGGATAGAGCGGTAAAATTCTATGAAGATATTTTTGATGTCAAAGTTTCTTCAAAAGATGAACGCATGAGTTCTTTTGACTTTGACAATATTACTTTCCTTCTTTTCAATCCTAAAATTGATAATGAGACAATTTCCAATGGCAATAATGTAGTTCCAAATATCCAAGTTGAAGATGTAAATAAAATGTTGGAACTAATCAAAAGTAAGAATTGTGAAATTGTCATGCCATTGGAAAAGATTGAAAAGTATCATATTTTCCAAGCAAAAGATTCGGAAGGTAATGTCATAGAATTTTACCAGCTTCTAGGGTAATTTTTGAAAATTTACTCTGCGGAAAATCAGAGATTTTCCTTGCCACGCTGCGCTCTCACTTCGTTCGGGTCACTTAACAGGCATTAACAGGAAAATCACTCAGCTCGTGATTTTCCCAAATTGAGTTCTCAGCTCTGTTCCCTTCGGTCACGAGGAGAACTCAACTTCTGTTAATGCCGATGTTAAGTGAAATGCTCAATTAAATAAAATAAATTATTACTTAATAAAACAACGCATGAAAAAAATCTCAAAAAAACACATAATTACTTTTATTGCAGTATCGCTTGTACATTTTGTTGGAACATTTTTTACAATGGTTTCTTCTTTAGGTTACACATTAAGCAACTTTGACAATCCATCAAATATTGATCCTACCAAATCTGATATTTTTTCAAATATAATTGGAATACTTACGTTTCCATTGCTTCCAATATTCCAACTTCTTAACTTTGAAAACAATATCATTCAATTCACCGTTATCATCCTCAATAGTATGCTTTGGGGATTTGTTTTAACTGCAATTTTTTTCATGCTTACAGGAAAAAAGAAAGCTAAACAATCATAATTACGGAGCACTTCACTTAACAGGGCATGTACGGCTTCGCTTCGCTCCACCCAACTTTTTTGCAGTGGTTGCGCTTTCGCGCGATTCTACCATCGCAAAAAAGTTCGTACATCCCCGAACGTTAGTTACAATTCAAAAAATATTTTTCTAATCGAGAATAAGGAATGATAGGCATTCTAAAAGCTAAAGTATATAAATATTTATTTTAAGGAACTATATATGAAAAGAATGAAAATTACAAAATCTATTTTACTAATAATCGGAATTATTTTTTATTCTATTGTGTCTGTTTTTTATATTATCCCCTGGAGTAAAAGTCAAATTATCTTATCTTCTTTTAATCAAAATATAAATCATATATTATCTTATCAGATAGTTACATTAGCTATTACACTTATCTTTTTATTTTTCATATATATTTCAAATAAAGATATATTCAAGATTTATTTCAAAATCGGAGACTCAAAAAGTAAAGTTTTACCAGAAGCAATAATTGGTTTAAAGCCAAAAAAATATGATAACTGGAAAAGTATTGGAATTAATTTTACAGTTATTATTACAGTGGTAACAATAATTGTTATGTATTTTTCTATAACAGACAAAACATTTAATTACAATAATTTCTTAACATTTATACCATTTGTTTTTATTTTTTCACTTTCTAATTCATTTGTAGAAGAAATAATGTATAGATTTGGAGTTATTATAGCTTTAAAAAATATTATTTCTGATAAAAAAATAGCTTTGATATCTGGTCTAATTTTTGGAAGCATACATTATTTTGGAACTCCTGGTGGATTAATAGGAGTAATTGTAGCTGGTTTTTTAGGATGGTTTCTTGCAAAATCAATTATTGAAACAAAAGGTATTTTTTGGGCATACTTAATACACTTTTTACAAGATTTTGTAATTTTTTCAGCATTATTATTATTTATTTAGAAAGCCTATTATAATGAGTAAGAACGAAAAATATTTTTTGAACTCACTCCGCTACGCTTCGTGCCACGCTGCGCTCTCCTCCTTTCAATCGTCGGGGCGTATAACAGCGGATATGAGGTTCGCCCCTCGGCTCGGGGCTCACCAAAATACTCCCTTTGGTCGCAACTTCTCATATCCGCAAACGTTGTATAATATTTGCTTTTCTATAATAAGGCATTTATTGTATGCTTTTTATAAATAATGAATAAATTTAAGTAAAATAATGTATTTTTATATGAATTTATTAACTAAAAAACAAAAACGTGGGTTAAATATATTTCATTTGGAATTCGGTTTTTTACCAGAGCAAATCTCAGATTGGGTAGATAATAATTTCAAAAGCGACCTACTAGATAATAAAAAACTTATAAAAGATAATGACTGGACTTTTCAAACAGCAATTAAATATTATGTAGACATTATTTCACATAATGATGATTTTAACGTCATTTATTATCATCGCCATAATAATAAATTCAGCAATTACCTAAATGCTTACGAGTATTTTGATGGAAATTTTTATAAAAAATTTCCATATTTAAAAAATAAAATACGAGGTTTTAATTTGGAACTACACCAAACAGGAATCATTGGTATAAATCTATATCTAGGAAATAAACATCAAGAAGCTGAAAAAAATATTATAGCTGTACCAGTTAATGAGATATCTCGTATCCAACAAGGTCAACATGCACTTAATTCAGACAACCTAAGCTACAAACAACTTACACAAGAGATCGATGAAGAAGAAACACTTGAGTTCAATATATCAACTAACGAAACAATAAAAATAAAGCGTACTTTTTTAGGATTGGAAGGTCAAGGAGTTGGTTACCGAAATGCAATTTGTTACGTTAAAGCATACCCGACAACTACTTCAACCGACTATAGTTCAATATAATATTTATTCATTATTTATAAAAGCATTAAGTATTTAATATATAGAAAAGCAAACATCATACAACACGGGCTATGCGGCTCGTGGTAGTTTTGCTAGTATTTAAGAGGCTTAAGCGATTAGGCACACTCGCCCAAATCCGCTAAACGCGGTCTTCGCATTAGCCCGAAACGTTAGGCGAAATATTTTTATCTCATTACCAAAAAACATATGAATAAAGAACGGCCATTTTCTCCGGAAATCAAAGAGAGTCCACCTGTTCCAGGTACACTTGATCTAATATTGATAAATGGAAAATTGGCACAGTGCAAAGGTGGTAACATAGACATGGGGGTAACAGTCATGTATGTAGACGATAAAAGTTCACGCAGAATATCACCTGAAGAATGGTCTCAATACGATTATGAAGCACCACCTCTTGGATCACGCACTGCTCAAAGTTTGGTCGAAAATGGCCTTATGAATTCAGAACAACTTCAAAAAGTTCATTATGGCCGGGAACAAGATGAACTTTCACACTTAAGAGGACTTGTGAAATTTTTTGGAGCTTATACTAAAAGAGATTAAAATACATCGCCTAACAGGCGTATATATGGCTCCGCTTCCTGTGTCCGACCAGATCCACGCTCCGCCCAAATCGCACAGCGGTTGTTCCGCATTCGCGGAACGGATATGATACCACTGTCCAGCTTCACATATACGCCGGACGTTATACGCAATTCAAAAAATATTTTAATTTATTAATTTAATATAAATCACTATGAAAAAATCATTAAGAAAAAATTGGTATCTGGGCTTCTTTGGTTTCTTTGCATTCTACGGCATAGTCGGAGTAGCAGAGCAAGAATGGGGGCTTTTATTATGGTTTGCTTGGTTAGTATGGTTTATTTTCTTTATTCCAACAAAGAATCCACAAGATTAAAAAGAGGTTGTAAGCACCTATCATCAGAAGTAAAGATGAAATATATTATTTGAACTCAAGCCATGTTGCACTCTCCTCCTTTCAGTTGTCGGGATATGTAACAGAGGATGTGAAGTTCGCTCTCAGCTCGGGGCCCACCCAAATTATTCCCTTGGATCGAAACTCCTCATACACGCAAACCTCATCTTAAACATACCTCCCCACAGTACCGCATGCTACAATGCGGTTGTATTTATATGAAACAACTGCTCTTAATATTCTTACATGGAATAATTATTCTCATTGGTGCCATCATCCTCAATCTAATAGCCAAACAAATCGGCTTTGTGGTTTGGCACGACTTCTTGAAAACTCCTGATAAAGCGGGTGCCATCTCGTATTTATGGCTTTTTCTAATTTATCCGCTGGGGATTGGTGCCATAGCCTATTTTACCTCTAAGCATTTACCCAACTTATGAGAACCGACTTACAACCAAACTCCAAATCCGACCGCTTGGGCAACCTCCTCCCCCTCAACCAACTCGGAACCTCCGGCCCTTATGTAACCAACCTTGGCGTGGGCGGCGCGCACATTGGGGAAGCTTCGGAGCAAGAAGCGCGGGCTATAATTAAAAAAGCTTTGGAGGAAGGTGTGCGCTTTTTTGATAACGCACCTCTTTACGGCGATGGAAGATCCGAAGAACTTTACGGACAATTCCTTACTCCCAAATACAGAGATGACATCTTCCTGATGAGCAAATCTTTAGCCGAAGACAAAAACACGGCCTTACAAGACCTCGACGACTCCCTCAACCGCATGAAAACCGATTACCTGGACCTTTGGCAAATTCACGGTCTAAAAAGCCCCGAAGATGTTGAGACGCGGGTACAAAACGGTGTACTCGATGCTTACTTGGAAGCTCAACAAAACGGCAAAGTTAAATACATCGGCTTCACCGGCCACTCAAACTACAAAGCCCACCTCAAAATGCTGGAAGAGATCGAGAAACGCGGCATACGAATGACCTCCGCCCAGATGCCCATCAACCCCGCGGATCCTCACTTTAACAGTTTCCTCACCAATGTCGTACCCAAATTCACAGAGGCCGGCATCGGCATACTGGCAATGAAAACCCTGGCTTTTGGTCGCTTCTTTGGCGGCAATATCGGCTGGAAAAGCACCGACACTTATGCGGAGCCTGTTGTACCGGCAACTCTTTCAGTCGCAGATGTCTTGAGTTTTGTCTGGTCCCAGCCTATCACGACTCTAATAAGCGGTATGGCAAGCATCGACCAAGTTTCACACAATGCCGCTATCGCACGCAAAACGCCTAATCTAAATCAATCCGAACTGCAAAAAATTATTGACGCGACAATTCCCTTCGCCGGTCAAAATTTGGAATTCTATAAAGACTGATTGATACATTCAATGTTTGACTTTGTACGATTTACGATGTACGTTGCACAAATGGTAAAGATCATCATCGCCTCCGGCCCCGTTATCGTCGAAGATGACAAAGTACTTTTAAACCAGCATGGAGACACGACCTTCTGGAAGTTTTGCGGCGGCAAAGTAGAAGCCTATGACATCAGTCTCAAAGAAGCCGCCGCGCGCGAAGCTAAAGAAGAAATCGGCGTAGATTTAGAATTCGCCGACGCTGAACCTTTTGTGATGCATACCGCCAAACACACCGACGATGGCGACATTGACGTCCTCCTTGTCCACTTCCTCGCCAAACGCGTCGGTGATGTTGTTAAAGGCGCCGACATCCGCGAGGTTGCCTGGCACGACATCAACAATCTCCCCGCTGACCTCGCACCCAACATCATCCCAACTCTAAAACACTTCGGTTATTTAAGTTAACCTCGCGCACCATTCCCCCGTCGAGCTGAGCTCGACACCCCCTTTCCCAAAGGGGGCTTTTAATACTTGTAGGGGGCGAATTACGAAATACGATATGATCCGTTCCTGATTCGTAGTTCGACATTCGTAGTTCGTAGTTCGACATTCGACGTAGGACGCGGGACGTGCGACGTCGAACGTGAATCGCATGCACGCGCTCAGATACATATTGCACTCCTCTAACCAAGGAGAAACATGCAAATACAGCGCAAAGGGCTTTTGTCAACGACTTGGAACAACCACTAAGCATATTTGCAGATAGTTAAGCGGATTTTCGAACATTTTCGGAGCGTTCCAGCGAGCCTCGAATTCCCGCAATAAATTAGGCAGCCACTTCTTGTGATAGTGATGAAA
>WJJQ01000063.1 GCA_014729615.1 Candidatus Peregrinibacteria bacterium
AAACCACGACTAGTCAAATGTATACCCGTTTGACCAGTCACTTCACCAATCACCAAACTGTCAACCCCATTCTTTGACAAAATGCTCCGAATCTGTTCAAATTCACTACTAATTAATATCATTCCAACACCCATATTCCACACTTTATATGCTTCTTTGTCACTGACTTGGCCCATTTCCATCAGTTTTAACATCATTTCATGAGGTTCGGGTAAATTATCAACCCTGGCACCTTTACCATTCAAAATTCGCACAATATTACCGGGAATACCCCCGCCGGTAACATGTACAACAGCTTTAACATCAACTTTACGCTCTTTCTTATACCTGCCCAAAATTTCAAGCAAGGCGGCGGAATAAATTTTCGAAGGAGTTAAAACCTGCTCTCCCCATGAACGTTTACCTTTGTACGATTTTTTAAACCAGCTTTTTCCCAGATTTTTTTCCAAAATATGCCTGACCAGACTAAAACCGTTTGACCTGAAACCCGCACTTTTTAAACCGATAATTTTATCGCCGGGCTTCACATTTTTTCCTGTAATAAATTTACTTTTTTCAACAATTCCAACGGCTGTGGAATTCCACGAATTACCCTTAACCAAACCCGGCAATTCGGCAATTTCGCCACCGGGTATTACAATTTTTTGCTCAATGCACGCCTTTCTAAGGCCTTTCATCATTTCACCGATCACTTCAGCGGAAACCTTTTCGGTATCCACGGTATTGGTAATTGAAATAGTTTCGGCACCAACACAAACCGCATCATCCGTTACCATTGCCAGTAAGTCATAACCTAAGGTGTCATATTTTTTTACAGCGTCGGCAACCGCTATTTTTGACCCCACTCCGTCACAATTTTGAATCAAATAAAAATCTCCAAAATCAAGAGCGCCGGCAAAACCACCATCCATTTTTACCGGTTTTCCAAACAAACCTTTTCTGGATTCAAACGTCTTTTTTGCTTCACTGTAAGCAATTTTCGACGCGCTGTCACCCGCTTTAATATCTACGCCGGATTTTTTATAAGTAGTCATTTTTATGTGTGATAACCCGCGCTTTTTTTATCGCTGACCAACTTGCCTTCCTCAATTGAAATCACTCTTTTTTTCAGTCGATTAATAATATCTTTATTATGCGTCGTCAAAATTACCGTTGTACCGTTTTCATTAATTTTCAAAAGCAAATCCACAATACCCTGCCCGGTTTTCGGATCAAGATTCCCCGTTGGCTCATCAGCGATTATTACGCTTGGATAATGCGCCAAAGCTCGCGCAATTGCCACTCTTTGTTTTTCACCTCCCGACAATTGATGCGGAAATTGTTTTTGCTTTCTTCCCAGTCCCACAACACCAAGCACCTCATGAACTCTTTCTTTAATATCACTTTTTTCAAATCCGCAGACTTCCAATGCGAAAGCCACGTTTTCATAAACGTTTTTTTGTTTCAAAAGTTTATAATCTTGAAAAATCACACCCAATTTCCTTCTATAAAACTGCAATGAACGTCCACCGAGCTTATTAACCTCAATGCCATCAACCAAAATGCGACCCCTGCTAATGGGCTCCGCGCCAATAAGCGAATAAATTAAAGTGGATTTTCCGGCACCCGAAGGTCCGATAAATGAAACAAATTCACCCGGTTCAATCTTGATGTTTATATCATCCAAAACCTTTACCTTTCCATATTTTTTTGAAACATGATCAATAGCAATCATACGGTTTTAATAAAGCATGGATAATATAAGAGACTTAACTCAAAAACACAAACTCTATTTATGGAACTTCTCATGCACGTCACGCAATCTTTTATTGGTCAGATGAGTATAAATTTGCGTAGTCGTAATGGATGAATGGCCAAGCATCTCCTGCACCGAACGAATATCCGCTCCATTTATAAGCATTTCAGTGGCAAATGAATGGCGTAAAACGTGCGGTGTAACTTTTTTAATAATACCCGCTTTTTTCGCGTATTGACGGACTAAATACTGAACCATGACAGTTGATAATCTTCTTTTTTCACCCAAAGTAATGTCGTCGCCTGTTCGAGATTTTCTGTAATTTAAAAAAAGAGGATCAAAGTTATCCTGTCTTGCGGAAAGGTATTTTTCAATCGCCTCAGCCGCCCTGTCCGACAAAAAAACTATGCGTGGTTTTTTCCCTTTACCCCGAACCATAAATTCCCTTCTATTCAAATCGACCTGATTACGGTTTAATCCGGTTAGCTCACTAACGCGTAATCCCGTTGAATACAAAGTTTCAACAATCGCGGCATCTCTAAGGCATCTTTCGTGGTCGGCATTACCTGTAATATTACGCTTTTTCGATGTAATATTACACTCCATTACAGCCTTAAATAGACGCTCCAATTCATCACGATTTAAATATTCAACCGACCGTTCCGGAATTTTACTTAGGTCGATTTTTTCAGGTGAAAGACATGTAATGTCATTTCTATTACACCACTTCAAAAATGCCCTTAAAGCTATTATGTGGTAATTTTGGGTTTTTGTTGAAAGCAATTGTTTGCCCTGCTTGTCGACCATGCGATTAAGGCTTAATCTAAACGAATGAACAAGTGGTAATGTGATTTTCATTACAGTAATGTCGCCTGCAAAATCCTGTAATCTCTGCATGTAATGTTGGTAATTTTCCAATGTCTTTTTTGATTGGTTTTTCGTTACCTCCGCGTGTTCCAAAAATTGCCTGATTGCTGAAGAAAGTTTCATATGTGCATTATACATTACACAATTGTAAAAAAAACAAAATTATGATATAATTTTATGATTAAAAAAATAAAAATAAAACCATGTCAAACGAACAGAAGCCAAATAACTTTAATTTGCCTGATAAGTTAGACTCTTCCGAGCCGCGAGAGCAACTCAAACATAAAGATTCAAACCCGCAACTTAAAGAGCTTTATCATGAAATAAAGTTGGGGCGAATTTCTGATAATCCAGAAGATTATAACGTAGGCTTACGTCGCCTTAAAAAAAATGTCAAGCTTTCAGCAATTTTGGAAATAACATTCAGTCAGGCCAATGCAAAAGTACCGCCGGCAACTTTTGAAAGAGTATTGCTGAATATTAATTTACGGGGATTAGATGAAGACCTAAAAAACGCTACCGAGCATCTAAATATTAAATTTTGGTGGGTTGAAAACGGGATCCTTAAATTTTCTCAAACTGAAGATAAGTCTGACGTATTGTATCAAATCAACATTCTACCCTGGCAAGATATTGAGACATGCGTTGAAATAGCGGAAACAGGCAGACA
>WJJQ01000064.1 GCA_014729615.1 Candidatus Peregrinibacteria bacterium
ACTGGAATGCTTTAAATAGATGGATAAGAAATGCCAAGGGACCGGATGTAGTTGTGGAGCCTGACAAGAAATTTGGTAATGACGATGAAAAAATGAACAGCGAATTCGCCGCGGATGACGGACTTCATATGAAACCAAAGGGGTATAGGGAATTTGGAAAACTTTTACAGGCGGGTGTTGTCCGTGCCAACTCACCGGAAAAACATGCATAAAAAAACCGGCTTATTAAGGCCGGTTTTAGTATTTAATTATGCATCGTCATGATCGTCATTTTTGACATCATCGTCATTCTTTTTTGTTGTGCTTTTTTTCTTAACCACTTTTTTCTTTACTGATTTTTTTGGTTTCTCTTCAGTGACTGCTTTTTCTTCTTCATTAGATTCGGATTCCTTATCTGCTTTGTTTTCTTCTTCCTCTTCGGGCGCCTCACTAATTTCTTCGGTCAAAGCTTTGATGGATAAACCAACACGGTGCTCTTCCGGTTCAACAGCAATTACTTTGGCCTTAATTTTATCGCCGATCTTAAGGATTTCACCGGCATCTTTAACTTCACCATCACCTGAAAGCTCGGTTACATGGATTAAACCGTTAATTTCGTCATTAAGTTTAACGAATACTCCAAAAGGAGTGATTCTGCTGACTTCCCCTTCAACTTCTGTTCCTATATCAAGTCCTTCAAGGGCTTCTTGTCTTTGTTCTTCCATCGCGGCTCTTTCAGACAGAATCAGCTTACCGTTCTCTTTATCAATATTAATAATTTTAACTTTGAACTCTATTCCGACCAATGCCTGCAATCTTTGCAAAATTTGATTTGCATCCGCGTCATTCACACGTGGATAATGCATTGGCGCAAGCTGTGAAACGGGAATGAATCCTTTAATTCCGTTAACATCAAGCAATAAACCACCTTTGTTGGCTTCATTTGCTTTAACTGTAACCGAATTTTCATTTTCATATGCATCAATAAATCTTTTCCAAGTTCTTTCCTGACCTGCTTTCCTTAAAGATAACACAGTATAACCCTCATCATTTTCCGGGTCTATTACATAAGCTGAAATTTCATCACCAACTTTTGCGTTTTTTGCGGTGTCTTCCGCATCTTTTGCCTCACGACCGCTGATAATACCTGTTGTTACACCATCAAGATCAATTAAAAGCTTGTTTTGGTGTTTGGCAACAACTTTTCCGTCAATAAGCGTTCCCGGTTGAGGAAGCTTAATATCATCCATATTCTGGATGATTTCATCCATTGATTGTGTTGTACTCATAAAAATATTACTCAGTAGGCATTAATTATATGCATGGCTTATAGAAGTCGCTTACTGAGATTTTTAAAAAACCTCTACAATCCAAGTCCTTTTTTAAGGCCCAAAAATACTAGAGGTTTTTGTAATTACTGTCAATAAGACTATTTCTTTACCGCTTTTTTCCCGGTGCTTTTTTTTACAGCACTTTTACGTGCTGATGACTTTGCCTTTTTAGTAAGCTTTATGCCATTACTACCTTTCAGAACTTTTATAGTGTCTTTTTCTTTAAAATCACCTTCAAGAAATTTCGCGGTTAATTGATCTTCAACCATTTCCTGTACCTTCCGTCGAACCGGTCTTGCTCCGTATTGAGGATCATAACTGACCTTTGCCAAAGCTTCCAAGCCCGCGGGTGTCAATTCGATCTTTATGTTCTTTTTATGGATTCTATCTTCAAGATATCCAACATGCAGTTTAACAATTTCCTTAATGTGGTCATGCTTGAGAGGATGGAATACGATCACCTTGTCCACACGATTAATAAACTCTGGTCTGAAATGCTTTTTTAGGTCTTCAAGGACATGTTCTTTCATTATATTATACTCTTCTTCAGCTTTAGATAGTTCATCTCTCGCAAGGTCAAAACCAATTGGACCGGCCGATTCTGTTAACCTTTTCGCTCCAATATTTGACGTCATTATTATTATTGTGTTTTTAAAATCAACCTTTCTACCTTTGCTGTCGGTCAATTCTCCATCTTCAAGAATTTGTAACAATAGATTAAATACATCCGGATGAGCTTTTTCGATTTCATCAAAAAGTATCACGGAATATGGCTTTCTTCTTACCGCTTCCGTTAACTGACCGCCATCTTCATAGCCTACGTACCCGGCTGTGGCACCTACAAGACGAGACGTGTTATGCCTTTCCATAAATTCACTCATGTCTATTTTAATCAATGCCTCTTTATCGTTATATACTTCTTCGGCAATTGCTTTAACAAGCTCAGTCTTACCGACACCGGTCGGACCCATGAAAATAAATGAACCTATAGGTCGTTTGGTATCCGCAAAACCCGCCCTTGATCTTTGTATAGCCTTGGCAACTGACTCGATTGCATCGTCTTGTCCAACAATACGCTTCTTCAAGATATTACCAAGATTTTTCAGTCTTTCCACATCTTCTTTCATTAGATTGGTAACAGGAATGCCGGTAGCATGTCCGACGACTTTTGCTATATCTTCTTGATCGACTTTTTCCCTCTTTGATCTTGGAATTTTGACTTTTTTAGTTTCTTCTATTTCCTTTATTAAATCCAGCTCTTTGTTTCTGAGTTCGGCGGCGAATTCATAGTCTTGGTTAGATACTGATTCTTCTTTCTTTTTAATTATTTTACTTAATTCCTTTTGCAGCTTTTTAACTTTATCGGTATTGCCTTTGCTTCCGATTCTTCTGTTAGAGCATGCTTCGTCAAGCAAGTCTATTGCTTTATCCGGTAAAAATCTGTCATGTATATACCTTTTTGACAATGTTATCGCGGCTTCAATGGCTTCATCTGTAATAAGAAGATTATGATGTTCCTCGAAGCTTTCTCGTAAACCCTTAATTATTTCAGATGATTCGGCAATATTTGGTTCCGACACCATAACCGGCTGAAATCGTCGTTCAAGGGCGGTGTCCGTTTCAACATGTTTTCTGTATTCGTTCGTAGTTGTTGCTCCAATCATTTGTATGGCACCTCTTGATAAGGCAGGTTTCAATATGTTTGCGGCATCTAGACTGCCTTCCGCCGATCCTGCCCCGATAACGCTGTGCAATTCATCTATAAATAGAATTACATTATTCAATGCCGCGGCTTCATCAATGATTTGTTTAACTCTTTCTTCAAATTCACCGCGATATTTTGTTCCGGCTATTACCGATGTCATCGACAAAGATAAAATTCGCTTGTCAAGCATCATATCAGGTACTTGTTCATTTGAAATCGCATGAGCAAGACCTTCCACAACCGCTGTTTTACCGACACCCGGTTCACCAATCAAAACCGGATTATTCTTTGTTTTTCTACATAAGATACTGATAGCTCTATCAATTTCTTTTTTTCGCCCAATTACCGGACCAAGTTTTCCTTTGCGGCTTTCTTCAATTAAATCTGTTGTAAAATAATCTAGTGCCGGAGTTTTAGATGGCTTACCATCTTTGGTTTCGGTTTTTGGAGCATTTGTCTCTTTGAATTGATCTTTGGCCATATTGCCCTGCAAAACTCCTGAAAGGCCATTTAAAAAGAATTCAATAGGATTCATTTGCATTGGTGCCTGTCCCGGAGCACCTTCTGCGCCAGGGGTCTTTGCGCTTTCTTTGTTTTTTTCAAAAGTTTGTAAAATTTGTTCTTTAATGTCCGAAGGAGAAACTTTCATGTTTTCCAAAATTACGGTTGCGGCAGTATTTTCTTGACTAACAAGTGAATAAAGCATGTGTTCCGTTCCCACATGGGCATGATTGAACTCATGAGCAGCCAATACCGCTCCTTCAATGACCTTTTTTGCGAAACCGCTTAAGCCACCCCATGCTTTTTGCGGTGTTGCGGGTGGTGGAGACATTCGTCCCACGGTTTTTAATACCAGATGAACATTATCCATGGAAACGCCGAAATTCATTAATATGGCTGAACCAAGTGAATTTGTTTGTGACAAGATTCCAATTAATAAATGTTCCGTGCCAACATAATTTAAATTAGAGCTTTTAGCTTTTTCTTGAGCTACTATTAAAGCCTGTTTGGCTTCTTTTGTAAATTTTTCAAAACGAGGATCTGACATAAGGATATTAATTTAAGATTCTTTTAATTCTAGCATATTTAAGCCATAAAAATAAGACCGGGAGCCTAAATAGCTCTTTACTAATATTCTATATATATTATTACATATTAGCACTTAAAATGATAGAGTGCTAACAGCCCAATGTCAAGCTAGATCACTTTTTACTGAATAGATGAAGCCATTCCTAAAACTGTATCACGAATGCCGGCCCGACCGGACACCTCAAACAATCTTCCATCAATTACACGCACTGCCGTTATTTCGTTACCGCTTTCCGATACGTAAACAGTCTCACCGTTGATTTTTGTTGGATTTGAAGCGGGGGAATCACCACTTTTTATTTCAACCGTAATAAGTGGATCGTTTTCTTCAAGCGGGCCGTCAGCAAAAGTATAAACCTGGCTTACGCCGCTTTCATCTGAATTTTGCCCTTCAAAATAATAGTTTGCCGGATAAGCTATTTCAAATCCAACACTATCGCTTTCGAATGTTTCATAACTTTCAATATCAATTTGCGTTGGTTCACGCATTTCATTTTCAGTAGTTTCCTCTTGTTCATTGTCGGAATCATCATCGATGTTTGAATCAGAAGCGCCAATTTCAACAGATCTCAGCATTTCATAAAACAAATTTTCATATTCACGGTAGTCGGGACTATTCGCTTTAAAACTGAAAATAAAAATTAAATCCTCATTTTCCACATAATATTCAAGACTGCCATTATTTTCATTAACAAATTTTAAGGCATCCATATTCTTTAATCCTATCTTACTTTTAGTAAAACCTTCACCTAATAATGTAGAAGAGTCGTCGCTTTCAAGGTTTAAATATGATAGTAAATCAAGATCATCGGACTTTGAAATGGTGCTTACGGTAATAGTAATGGCTTGTGGCGAAGTCTCCAAAGAAGTGTCATCAGCTTCGCCATTTGCCGTTTCATCTACATTTTCAATTTCTTTTTCAAATATTATGTCCCCGTTTACTATGGATTGTTCAAAATCATCTCTATATTTTATGGAAAGGTCAATCGTCGCGTCTTCAAATTTCTGCCATTTAGGTTCTTCCTCGTCATCTTCAAGGGCTACATCAATAATGTCAATATTGTCTACATCCATCAGCGGCTTGGCCAGTTCTTTAGAGTAATTTATATACCCTCGCACTTCCACTAATTTATTTTTGTAATCGGTATTATCAAGGTTTATTGATAGTGATCTAAGTAAAATGGTCGAGCCATCGTCGAGTTCGAGTAAATGAGTCCCTTTTGTGGAAACGGTGGAACCCAATGACTTGATTTCACCGATCCTTCTGTCTGTTGGCCTGTCATCAATTATTGCGCGGTCGTCATTATTGTTTTGACACGCACCGAGTGAAAAAACTACCGCCGCAATTATCAATGAATACGAAGCAATTACTCTAATTTTAAACATAGATAAAATAATTAAGATATAATCGACATTCCCAAATGTTTATAAGCATTTTCAGTTGCCAGTCTGCCACGCGGAGTGCGCTCCATCATGCCAAGTTTTAATAAAAAGGGCTCGTACACTTCTTCTATGGTACTTTCTTCCGCGCATATGCTTGCCGCAATTGTATTTAAACCCACAGGCCCGCCTTTGAACTTATCTATAATCGTTTTCAATATTTGACGGTCAGTTTCATCAAGCCCCAATTCATCTATTCCAAGTTCTTTGAGAGCATCGGCAACCAGTGCTGTAGTAATTATGTCATGTCCATAATAATCTTTGAAATCTCGAATCCTTCTTAATAGTCTGTTTGCGATACGTGGTGTGTTTCTTGATGCTGTAGCTAAAAGACTGCCGGCGCTATTTTCAATATTACAATTTAATAATTTTGCGGACCTTTCAATGATCGTGCAAATATCATTATCGTCATAAAAATTTAAGTGCAAAACCGAGCCGAATCTGTCTCTAAGTGGAGATGAAAGCATGCTCATTTTTGTTGTAGCTCCGATTAATGTGAATTTGGGCAGTTTTAAACGCATTGTACGTGCTGAGGGGCCCTTGCCTATAACCAAATCTATTCCAAAATCTTCCATGGCCGTATATAAAACTTCTTCAATAGCCGGTTTCAACCTGTGAATTTCGTCTATGAACAAAATGTCCCTGTTCTTTAAACTGCTTAAAATAGCTGCTATGTCGCCTTGTTTTTCCAACGCGGGACCTGAAGTTATTTTAATATTAACGGCACACTCTTTCGCAATTATATTCGCCAGAGTTGTTTTACCCAATCCGGGTGAACCATGGATTAAAATATGTTCAAGAGGGTCATTACGTTTCTTGGCGGCTTCAATAAAAATACTCAAGTTCTTTTTTATTTGAGATTGCCCGATATATTCTTTAAGAGTTTGAGGACGCAAAGTTACTTCGACTTCCTGGTCGCTATTGTTCTCTTGTGACCCCGGTGACATCATCCTGGTAGTACCACTGTTCTGTTGTTTGCGATTGATCATTTGTAGTTTTTGAATTTTGCCTTTCAGGTGTTACAGGATTCATTTTATTAGTTTTTCTGTTCAGATGGTAGATAAAATTGCGAATTCCTTCCGGATCAGGAGCATGCCTGAAATGAACGGTTGTATGCGATGAGGCGGTTTCGAGCTTAAAATCACCAAAATCAAACATTTTGAAATAAGATAATATACCATTTTCAAGAGTTTTCATATCTTGTATATCGGTAAGTCTTGCTTCGGTTTCAAATCGTTGAAAAGGGCCTTTCCAGTCAACATGTATAACTCTGACATTTGTAATTACCAAACGGTCATAATAATATAACAATCCATCATAAACGGCATATGAAACAAAAGCCAAAGTTGTAAAAAAATACGCCCATATTCCGGCGCTGGTGCTTATGAAAAAAGCAAACAGAACCGAAACCAGGTAAAAAGGGATTGATACGGCGATTATTTTCATCACTCGCATTAACGCACTAAAGTAGTGATGCCTGAAAACTCGGATTATTTGTTCACTTGGTTGTAGTTGCATATTTCAAAAAGTGATTATAGCACAACATAAGACCATAAAAAACTAAAAAAGTCAAGTCAAGTAGCATTCTTCATTTTTTTTACACTAGCACAGATTATATAAAATTTATATATATTGTGCCGGCAAGCTAAAAGGCATTCTGCAACTTCAAAAAGTGGTACGCCAGGTAGGATTCGAACCTACGACCTTTGCCTTAGAAGGGCACTGCTCTATCCGGCTGAGCTACTGGCGCTTATATGAACACGCAAAAAAAATCTTTTTGCCGCGGCAGTATACAAGATTAATATATTTAAGGCAAATATCCTTAAACTAACCGAAATAATCTTCAACAGCTTCTTCAGTAGCGACAACTCCTGAAGAGTATTTTTCTTTTTCTGATAACACCATCATTAAAGTGCGGTAAACCGTTTCAGCTACATCAGCCCTTGTCATGCCCTCTTCAGGAAGAAAGTACCTTGTGCTTTTGTCCACAACTAAATATCTTTCTTTGCCATACTGAACGTATTTCGCAAACCATTCCTCACGTGGTACATCTTTATATAGATCTTTTTTTACATTCTCTTCTAAATCCAAATCAAGCCCGTTAAAAAGGATTTTAAGAAATTCCGCTCGATTAACCGTATTTGCAGGTTTAAACTTCCCATCCGGATACCCATCTATAATTTTTTTATTAAATGCAGTTACAACATAATCTGAATACCATTCATTAGCTGATGTATCCGGAAAAGGTAATTCTCTGGCTGTGATTAGATTAGATCTAGAAGCTTCCAAAATAATTTTTAATGCCTCTACACGACTCACCACCTGGTCAGGTTTATATGAACCGTCCGGATATCCTTTAATTATGCCGGTATCTTTTAGAAATTTTATTGCCTCATAATTTTTGTGGTCATATCCGATGTCAGTAAACAAGCCGCTTTTCATTAAAAATGATTCACCTTCAATCGAATTGTCTGACACTTTAATTTTAATTGAATCGCTCGTTTTTGGTGTGATAGCAAATTCCGCCTCACCCTCCTTGAAATCACCGGAAGATACAGCAAGCGGAATCGAAGCTTTTCCTTCCAGGAGTTTTACAACCACGCTTCTTGGCGGCGTGTAGGTTTTTACAACTTTTTCTTTGTCATCAACAGCCTTTATTTTAATGTTAATCGGTTCATTTTCTACGAATGTACCATTGGCATCAAGCAGATATTTTTCTGGTTTGCTTTCAACAGGTTCGGGAATTATTTCAACTTCTTCAACTTCTTCTTCTACAATTTCTTCAATTTCGTCTAATTCGGGCTCATCATTATTATCATCAACCGTTGATGGTGGTAATTCGGAAGAATCCGGTTCATATTGAGGCTGATTAGTGTTTGTTACAGGCTCTGGTTGCTCAATCGAGCCGCTTGAGTCCATGTATTTTTGTATAAATAACATTGGATTGATTGTAGTTTCCATGGCTTTTTCTTTGCCCAGACCGGCATTTACCGCTTCAAAGAAAGACAAACCCGCGTCTGAAGCTTCTTTATATGTAAAGGGCCAATACGGATGCCACGGTGCTTTGTCATTATCTATCTGAAAATGCAAATGAGGAGTGGTTGCTGTTCCGGAATCGCCGCTATAACCAATTTTATCACCTTTCAATACTATATCTCCTTCTTTTACGGTTAATTTGCCCATATGACTATAACTGGAATAAATAGTATTAGATTTTGAGCTGCTGGTTAAAGTGGGAAAATTTGGGTGTTTTATTACAATATGATGCCCGAATCCAGTTCCTTGTTCAGAAATTTTACTTACAATGCCATTACCTATCGCATAAATAGGAGTGTTATTTGGAATTTTTATGTCAACTGCCAAGTGACTTCCCGCAAATTCATGACCATCAAGCTCATAATTACCCATATAGGGAACACTGTATGTAATTTTTTCATTTCGAATGGCCAGGTCAGAACTGCTCGACCAGCCCAAGCTTTCCACTGACGTTTTTAGTCTTTTTGGGTCATATTCGGGTAAAGGAATCATTTTAGATGTGGGGATATTGTCATATTCCAAATCCCACTCGTTACTTGAAAGGGCCACCCAATTTGGCACTTTTAAAACGGGAGTTGTCGTGCCGTCAAATGCCGGCACCTGCTTGTCTGACAATACACTTACCTTAATCAAACCCGTATTTTCACCTACCACCAATCCTGCTACCAGTAAAAAAACAATTCCAATTATAATTGAAAACTTTTTGGAAGATACAAAACTCGAATTGCTTTGATTGTCCGGGGAGTTCATATTATATTTGGTTTTGAAAGTAATAAATCTTTATATTATAGCAAAAAAAGGGAAAATCATCAATAATGAAAAAATTTAAAAGCTCATCTGAAAGAAAAACAAGAAGAATTGGAAGGTTTATTGCCAAAAAGTTACGGAAAGGCGATATAGTTTGTTTAAACGGACCCTTGGGAGCGGGAAAAACACTACTAACAAAAGCAATTGCCGGCTATTTTGGAATAAATGAAAACATTATCAAAAGTCCCACCTATACGTATTTACGATTGTACACCGCCTACAACGGAATCAAAATATATCATTATGACTTATATAGAATCGAGGTGTTGGATGACTATATGAAAGACCAAATTAATGAATACTTTTCGCTAAAAGATACAATCAGTCTAATAGAGTGGCCTCAAAAAATTATGGAAATTATCCCTCAAAAAATTATTAATATAGAAATAGAACTTTTAAATGCTAAAAAGCGCTATATTAAGATTCATGGTCTATAAGATTTTATCTTTCTTCATTTTTTCAGTGTAATCGCGTGATGCGATTATACTATTCATTTTTGAACGAGTTTTCGGCCCAAAAACACCTGCGCCGAAATCGGATTTTTTGCCGATAATATTAAAATTTTGTTGAAATTTAAATACCGCGTGTTCAGTCAGTTCATCATATGAACCGTTTAGGTCAGCTTTATATAAATTCATTTTGGTTAATTCGTTTTGTAAAAGCGTTACGTCATCACTTTGCATGCCCGAATACAAGTCAGTTTTAAAAGTGTCATCCAATTGAATTGATTGCTTTTCTGCGGCGTGAGCAATGTTTGCTGTTTCCGCGTTGGCAAGAACTGATATGGTCCTGGGCCCTACATACCCGGCCCCGTAAGCCTTTTCGTTGTCTACAACTTTTTCTGTAACCTGAAAGTCGATGACTGCGTCTTGAGTGATTTTGTCGTACAGACCATTAATTTCTCCCGTATAATAGCCCAATGAACTTAAAAGTTTTTGCACCTCTTTTACATGATCACCGTTTTCACCCGGTTCAATGGTTTGAATAGAAGGATATTGTTTTTTCGGAGCTAAACTGATTGTGTCCGTAGCTGTATTAAAGCTGTCTGCAATAATAAATTTCTCATTGTCCGAATAATCGGGGATGGAAAAGTTTTCCACTATAGAATCATCAACACCGTAAACAGTAACCTCAACTGTTCTTTTGCCCCAATTTAATGCTCTTTCAAGACCCTTATCGCCATAACCCATCCATATATCAAGCCGGTCATGAGCGTATCCACGTTCACCCGCTTTAACAATAGCGCCACCACGATCATGAACTGTTCCCACCCCAAAGCCAGGAATATGCATTTTCGTTCCAAAGCCATAAGTGGATGGAGCGGCGATCATTCCCGGATAAACCGGAGTCCCGTCGGCTCCATTTACACCGCTTCCGTTTAGTCTTATTTCACTTTCATATGAACCTGTACTGTACTTTTTTTGCCCCGGAAGGGGGGAATAGTATGCTGAAATGACATAGCTTTGCACATAAGGATAATTAGGCTCACTAACAAACAATGTGGGGGACCCATTTTCAGTATTTGCTAAATTTTCATCTTCAAAAATCCAGCCATCGGCAGCCAGGGCATTTGGCACGATCAACGAACTGAAAATTAATATTATTACCAATAATATTAAAGTATGTATTTTTGTTTTCATTTTGTTTTTATTTTTTATTTAAATCATTACATTATACCAAAAAACAAAGCTTTAAATAACCAAGAAGTGTTGACAAAAACACTAAAAACAATATAATTCGAAGCTGTAATATAATTTTAAATGAGTAAATTGCATAATTTTAAGTTTAGTAATCAGCCCGAGATAAAATGCAACAATGAAGACGAAAGGTTAGATTGTGAGGATGATGGATTCTTTAATCGCAATTCATTAACTTCCTCCATTAACCGACAAATAAACACCGTTGTTGATTCTAATAATGGGAAGTGGCAAAATGAATTTGACGAAGACGGCCCAAATCCAGTTTAAAAAACCGCTCCAATACGCCGTAAAATTTCTCTTTCCACAAATTCTTTGTCTCTGCCGTATTTCAGTCTTGAAAGTTGTTTAAACGCTTCCGAGGCTTCATGGTCACCTTTTTCAAGGTAGGGGTTAACCGGCGTGATACTGAAAGGTTTACTCGGCTGCGTGTCAATTGAAAGCTTCATGACTCCTTTGAATTTGTCCATATTTACAAGGTCTTGTTCGTTAAAGACAGGTGCTGTTTCTTTCGCCAGAAATTCCGCGTCTTGAGCTCCAACTTTATAAAACATCATTGATCCGACGTTACCAAAAACCGCGTCTTTAACTTTAGACTTGCCATCATTCCCTTCAAGCTGCCCTATATACTGATGCGCCATATTTAATCCAAGTCGATATTTTCTTGCTTCCGATAAAATAACTTCAATACTGTCTGTAATATAGTTTTGGAACTCATCAATATACAGAAAAAAGTCCCTTCGATTTTCCTTAGACATTTTTTGACGTCTTAAAGCCGCCACCTGCAATTTAGAAACTATTATTAAACCAAGTAATTTTGAATTTATTTCACCAACATCACCTTTAGATAAATTCATCAGCAGAATTTTGCCCTCTTGCATTACTTTGGCAAAATCAAAAGCGGATTTCACCTGTCCTATAATGTTTCTTAGCATAGAATTCGTAACAAACTGCCCGAATTTGGCTGCGAAATACGGAATAATTTCTTGTTTTTCGCGCGCGCCCGTTTTAGCCATTTGATGCTCCCAAAATGATTTTACAACAGGGTTTTTTACATGTTGAACTTTGGATTGTTGAAAATCGTCATCTGTAAAAAGTCTTACTATATCTGTAATTGCGCCTCCCTCCGGGTCGGACATAAGTGTTAAACAACCATTTCTAAAATAATCCTGTAATCTGGGTCCGAAAATTTCTTCATCAAATAACTTAATCATAATGTTCATGGCTTCCAGAGAAACATATTCTTTTTCTTCCCATGTTTCACCTTCAAGTAAATTCAGACCCAGCGGCCTTTCCAAATCGCCCGGATTAAAAAGAATCACATCATCAGCTCTTTCCCTTGGTATAAATGGTAAAATGTCCTCTACTAATGATCCGTGAGGATCCACTACTGCCAGACCATCTCCAATTATTAAATCTTGTCTGATCATTGTTTGCAGAATCGAAGACTTACCTGTACCGGTTTGTCCAATAACGTAAAAATGTCTAAAACGATCTTCACGTTTTATTCTTATTTCAGTCGTTACTCCACGATATGTGTTATGACCCAGCAACAAGCCTTCTTTTGGAACATTGTGAGGAGCGGGTGCAATTTTGTAATTTTGCCACGCAATGGTTGGAGCCTTATTAAACCTTATATTTGGTATATGGAAAATACTGGCAAGTTCATCTGATGATAAAATTGTTTTTCTTTTCTTCAATACATGCCACCAATGCCTGTTAATGTTTCTAAGAATGTAGTTTTTTACAATTTGTTTTTCGGAGACGAATTTTGGTGACGCAAAGCCGTTGGTATTGGGTGAGCTATATTGAGTGAATGAACTTTTAATATTAGATAAATAACCCTTGGCTTCACGATCATTGTCGCCCGCACATACAATCCTGATAACTGTTTCATAACCGACTTTTGAATTTTTTGTTTCAAGAGCCTTAACTTCTTCA
This sequence comes from Candidatus Peregrinibacteria bacterium, assembly GCA_014729615.1. GTDB lineage: Bacteria > Patescibacteriota > Gracilibacteria > UBA1369 > UBA1369 > WJJQ01. The sequence goes on from WJJQ01000064.1 coordinate 13,026, forward strand.
TCTGTTAAAGGAGTGGTGCGGCCTCCGTCCGCGTCTGGAGCCGATTCTGTAGCTTTTTCACCACGAATTAAGATTTCAAACAAAGCTCCGATAATTTTTACGGGATTTAAGCTGAATTTAGACTTCTTTTTGGCACTAAACATTTCTTTTGCTTCATCTCTCCCTCTTTGTTGCCACCCATCTTTAAAAGGTCTTATGACTATTTGTATCGCGGCACCGTCATCGAAGCTGATTTTTGAAAGCGCATTGGTTATTGTATTAATGGGGTCACTATTTTGGTACTCATAAGTCTTGATCGGGAAAATATAGTCTTTGGAAAGATGTAAGGTTGTAGCCGCGAATTTCGCGTTTTCTTTGAAAATATTATAATCTTCGACCTGCTCAATATGAACATCCGGATAAAAAGCCGTTATTTGTTTTTCAAGCAAAGTTTTTAAATCGTTCGGACAAACAACAAAAAAATGTATTTCATTTTCTATGACAGCATATTCAAATGAAAAGAAATCCTGTCCCAAAAAAAAATTTTTAAAATCGGAACTATAAATGCTGTGTAATGAATCGAACAAATGAGAAGCAACACCAATTACTTCTTTATAGTCATTTTGCGATGATGATTGTTCCGCCTCGCGTTCTTCACGAGACTCTTTCTTTGGTATCATGATTTTCAAAAAAACCATTTTCATCGTCCTGTCTCTATTTGATTTATACCGAATCAATAACAATAAGCCTAAAAACAACAGGTAGGCGAGACCGGCAAAAAGTATTGTTGATAAGATGATATTTAAGACATTCATGCAAAATACTATGTATTGAAATTATAGCATAAAAAACCAAATCTGGCGATTTAGAGCCTATTTTTTTTCTATAATTTTAATGTTTGCTTCAGCCACTTGCTCAGCGGGCAATGATGAAGGCGCGGAAAGCATTAGGTCTTTCGCTTTTTGATCTTTAGGGAAAGCCATTACTTCGCGAATATTTGGTTCGTCCTGTAAAATCATCACGAAACGGTCAAAACCCCACGCAATTCCACCATGCGGGGGAGTTCCATATTTAAAGGCCTCCAGTAAATGACCAAATCTTTTTTCCGCATCTTCTTTTGTGATTCCCAATAATTCAAATATTTTTGACTGTAACTCGGGATCATGAATTCTTATACTGCCGCCCGCTATTTCAGATCCGTTCATTGCCAGGTCATAGGCAATGGAACGTACATCCTCCGGCTTACTATCAAGTTTGGGAATATCATCATAATTTGGCGAGGTAAACGGATGATGAACAGCGGCCAGACGACTTTCATCATCGTCCCATTCAAATAATGGAAAATCTGTTATCCAACAAAAGGCCAATTCATCATTATTCCTTAAATTTTGTTTATCGGCACAGGCCAGACGTACTTGCCCAAGAGATTCACACGCTGTTTCAAATTTATCCGCACCGAAAAATATAATGTCACCGGTTTTTGCGCCGGTTTTTTCTATAACCGATTTAAGCTCTGATTCTGATAGAAATTTAAGAATAGGGGACTTCGCGCCTTCTGAAGCCATTTGAATATATGCCAGACCTTTTGCGCCGTGAACTTTTGCCAACTCTGTTAAATCATCTATTTCCTTTCGGGTGTAATCTGCT
>WJJQ01000006.1 GCA_014729615.1 Candidatus Peregrinibacteria bacterium
GCATGATAATGGCCGCGCGATATTGCCGCGAAAAAAAGAAACCTTATCTGGGACTTTGCCTTGGCATGCAAATACTTACAATAGAATTTGCCAGAAATGCTTTCAAGAGTAAAAAATACACCTCGCAAGAATTTGATGAAGATGAAAAACTTGAAGACAAAAACTACCTCATTCACTTTTTACCCGGACAATACAAAGATAAAGACAAAGGCGGGACCTTAAGACTGGGAGCTTATCCCTGTAAATTAACCAAGGGTACTAAAGTTCATAAAATTTACGGAACAGATTCAATTAGCGAACGTCACAGACACAGATACGAATATAATAATAAACTAAGAAAAAAGCTTGAAAACGCTGGATTAATAACAGCCGGAATTTTTCCTAAGGGAAACCTTGTGGAAATTGTTGAAGTCAAAGATCATCCATACATGATCGGATGTCAATTTCATCCCGAATTCTTGTCGCGACCCAATCGTCCACATCCTCTATTTTTCAGTTTTGTTCAAGAAAGCAATAAAGCGAAATAAATGCCCAAATACAAATACATTGTTATCAATAAAGAGAATCAACAACTGCAAGGCACGGTAAGTGCTCCGGATGTGGAAAGTGCCAAAAGCGAATTAAATCAACTTGGATTCAGCGTAATTGGCATTGAGGAAGTTAGTGAAGAAGAACAAGCGGCGGAAGAAGCTGGAAATATTTCTTTTGAGTTTTCCGCCATTGATAAAAACGGAAAACAAGTAGCGGGAACGATCCAGGCAAATGACAGATATGCGGCCTTTTTAAGGCTTATAAGTGAATATCAACTGGAAGTGCAATATCTTGTACAGGAAAATTTGCCCGAAGATCAAAAAGAGCAAGAGAAAATTAAAGGCGCCATTGACCTTTATAATAAAATGGAAGAGGAAAAACAATCCTCGAAGGAAAAATTATCTCAAGATGAAAAAGACTTAAATGAATTTAAAAAGAAACAACACGTATTATTGAAACAAATATCCTTCGTTCTTGAAAAAGTGGAGGAGTTATTGAACAAATACGAAGGTGAAATGGTTCCCGAGACAAAAGGACAAATTAAAACAAAAGTGGAAAAACTGTTGCGCATTAAAAACAGTACTAATCTGGATTATGTGAAAAAGACCGCTGAAGATTTGCTTAAATACATTCAATCCGCTGAAATCTTCCTGCACAAAGAAAAGAAAATGGAAGAAAGAACACAAATGGTCGTTGAAGCCAAATCATTAATGATGCAATTAAAAAAAAGCTCGTCTAAAAAAAGTACGGACATTTTCGACGCGATGAGACAATGGCGAAATGACCATATTGTTGAAAAAACGGAACCCGGTGCGTTTGCAAAATTTCTCGATTTCTTTGTAAGCATAATTTTGGGTGTTAAATATGAAAACGAAAAAGTCCTTAAATTAAAGGAAGAGCTGCAAAACACAAACAGCCAAATCTGGCAGTACGTAAAATTATATTTTCAAGTATCCGAGCCAGCCCTAAAGCAACAAACAAAATCCGGTTTAAAAAATCTTTGGCAACGCAGAAAAAAACTGAAACAAGAAATAAAAGACGAAAAGAAAAAAATTATCGCCGATTTGAGAGCGCAAAATATAAAAACGACGGGCGAAGCCTTTTTAGATGAATTAATTGGTTTTACAGGATGGCTGCTTACGTTTTATTTGATTTATTATTTCGTATCTCTTTACTTGTTAACCAAAGATCTGGGAGGATTTCAGGTTTCAAATTTATTTTACATATATAAATCTGCCTTTCTGAAATATTTCCTGGCCACGCTATTCATAGTTTTCGCGGCATTAACAATTAAACGAAATTTCTTCAATAAGAATAAAACTGCCGGCTTCATAATCACTCCCATTGTCATCATAGGTTTATTAGCAATATATTTAAATTTTTAAATAATGTACCCGGTACTATTAGATCTCGGCCCTTTAACTTTTTATTCACTTTGGGTTTTTGTTGCCATTGGTTTTTTTGCAGCTTTGCTAGTTATTAACAAATTAATCAAAAAAAATCGACTTAGCTTAAAATTTATAGCTGATTACAGCCTTTTAATCCTTCTTTCAGGCCTCATTATGGGTAGGTTGATATTTGTACTGCACAATTTCAATTTTTACTTTTACGATTATCAATTATCAAATTTTCTGGAAGTGCTATACATTTGGGATAAAGGAATATCCGGCTGGGGAGCTCTGCTTGGTATCGCCCTGAGTCTATTTTACTTTGCCAAAAAGAACAATGAAAATCCCTGGAAATGGCTTGATATAACAATAATTGCAACCTTGGCAGCCATGTTCTTTTTTAATATCGGTACATTTTTAGATGGCATGAACTTTGGAAGAGAAACTAATTTACCTTGGGGCGTAATTATTGAAACATCGATATACGCAGTCCCAATTCACCCCGTTCAGCTATACAGTTCCATTTTTTCAGGAGGTCTTGCTTACTTTTTATATTCACTTTCAACTACGAAAACAGGCAAAACTCCCGGCAATATTCTATTAATTGGAGTTCTGGCTTTTTCAATCTTCAAGTTTTTACTGGAATTCTTAAGAGGAGATGAAGCCTTATTATTCTTAGGTTTAAGAGAAGGTCAAATTTTGGCTTTACTGGGAATCATAATTCCGCTTATACTCCTCGCCGTAAAAAAGTTTAAACTTAATGAATCAACATGAACACTTTCAATAATATTATTTATTATTTTTTCAATGCTAATCCGGGTAAAACGTTTACTTACTCTTTTTTAATAATTGCTATTGCCATTCTATTGGCAGGTTTGGCCATTGCCATAAAATACAACCTATACAAGCACAAAGAAGACAAATCTTTCAGAAAAATATTCAAACCTTGGCTACCCGGATTAATAGCCGTAGCCGTTTTATTACTATTATACATATTCTTTAGGTCAAACCAGGTTCCAATGCTTTCCATGAGATTCTTTTTATATTTACTTGTTGCCATCAGTATTTATCAAATGGCCGGCCTTATTTACGCTTATACAAAAAAATATCCGGACCTAAAAAAAAAGAAATTAAATAAAAAAAAGAAAGGCAAATAAATGTCAGTCATAAGCCTTTTGCCAATAGATCTGAATCAGATCTTTTTCATCAATAAAATAAAGGGCTTTATCTACAACTATTACATGCTTGGAGCCGATATTTTCATATATTTTAAATTTATTCGCGCCGTACAAATCTTCTATAAACAAATCATCACCCTCCTGAATCAAAAAATGTCCGCTGTAATCAAACCATCCGTGTAATCCGGCATCATCAGATACGGTTCTAATGAAACGCTTTTTATTTTTCGTCATATCAACGGTAAACATGTTGTTTTCTTCTGTCACATACAGTACATCGTAACCTACATTTCGCTTTATTATTTGCTTTACCTTTTCCGCCACAGGTGAATAATTGCCATATCGATCCAATCCAACCAAATATTTATAACCGTTTTCTTCAATAAGCAACAATCCATCACCTTTATCTTTTATGAATTCAATATCGTCAACCATGCCCGGGGTTTTTTCTTTCAAATAAATATCACCGGACCCAATATCGTATTTATATATCATGCTCTTTTTTATAACAAACACATGATAATTTTTATCAACCGCGTAGTCCTCAATATCAAAAAATATGCGTTGATCCAACGATGACAGCATAAACTGATCAACAGTTTGTAACGGCACCATATATAAATCGCCATTTTGTGTAAAAAAGACATTTTCCGATACAACGTCTACACTTATATTTTCAGCAACTTCAGGCAATTGAAATTCAATTACATTGTTTGAATTCAAATCTATAAAGGCATAACCATTTGCTTCAATTTCAACAAGCATTGCCGCGTCTGTATATACTTCAAGTATAGAAAAATCGTCCCAGCCGAAATCCATTCTTTCCTCTTTAATAAGTCCCCTGTCTCCAAAACTAATTACCTCTACCGCCGCTGAACCAACTTCTTTTTTAAGCAAAAAATCCTCGCCACTGTAAATTACATACTCTTCCGTAAATTCATCTAAAGTTTTCCAATATGGACCCAAATCATTAGGTATCAGCAATACATCTCTGACAATTGACACATAATCTACAACCACTTTTATTTTCCTCGCCCATGGTAAAAAACCATCTTTTTTAACTTCAAGTTCATAAGTACCCGGCAAAACTCCCTTTATTTGATAAGGCAGCACTTTACCTTTTAACACATCATCTAAAAACACCCTGGCTTCAGTTACGGGCCACGAAACATCAATAATACTGGTTTTTTGTACGACTCCTTCTTCTACATCCACCTTATACCCATATGCAAAAAGTAGTGCCACAGCTGACACCGCAATAAAAAGTACGGCTACCAATAGCTGTAAAACAATTCTTAAAACTTTTTTCATTTTTATTATTCTAGAGCAAGAATTTCATATTCAACCACACCATCCGGAATATACACTTTCACAATATCTCCCTTTACTTTATCTAATAAAGCCGATCCCACCGGTGATTCATTTGAAATTTTATTCTCAAGAGGATTAGCTTCGGTTGATCCCACTATTACAAAAATTTCTTTTTCTGAATTCTTATTGCCGATATTCTTAACGGATACTTTAGTTCCAATTTGAACAGATGCTTTGTCTTGCTTTTTATCGGTAATAACCTGAGCATGTTTGATTTTTTCTTCCAGTTCCAGAATACGCCCTTCCACAAACGCTTGTTCATTTTTTGCCTCTTCGTATTCCGAGTTTTCAGATAAATCACCATATGAAATCGCTTCTTTCAGCCTTTCAGCCACCTGCCTTCTTTTCTCATTTTTCAGATTATCCAATTCTTCTTTCAATTTTGCCAAACCCTCCTTGGTTACCAAAGTTACCTTTTCATCTGTTGTTTGATCGTTAACTTTTGCCATAATTGTTTATTATTAATGATTACTGATTTTTACGCTTGTCGGATGCTCCTTCATTTTCTGTAAAACTTTTGCTTCAATCTGACGGATTCTTTCTCTGGTTACTCCAAATTCATGACC
>WJJQ01000065.1 GCA_014729615.1 Candidatus Peregrinibacteria bacterium
ACTCATGATGTGGCTGAAACGCGCAAATTCATGGACACAATAATATCAATAAAATATTCATAAATGTTGGTAACAAGGGAATTTTATTTTGACTCCACTCATCATCTGACAAAATATTACGGTAAATGTGAAAGAGTACACGGTCATACCTATAAATTGGAAGTGACTTTGTCCGGCAAGGTGCATGAAAACGGAATGCTGATTGATTTTACAATTTTAAAGAGATTGGTGAATAAGCATGTATTGGAAAAACTGGATCATTATGATTTGAATGAGTTTTTTGAGAATCCGACAGCGGAAAATATTATTGTATGGATTTGGGATCAGTTGAAGGATTTGAAAAGTAAACTGATGGAGGAATTGAATGATCCGAACTTGTCGGAAGAATTAAAAAAATATTTAAACGCGGGTGATACGGCGCATATTGAAGGAAATGAATTTGATAATGAACTGAAACTGCATGAATTGAAATTGTGGGAAGGGGAAGGGAAATTTATTACTTACAGAGGGGAATCATGATTGTTTTTTTGGCTTTGGGAACAAATTTGGGTGATAGATTGGCAAATTTGCGTTTGGCGTGTGATTTTTTTGAAAAAGCAGGTTTGGTGACAGTTGATAAATCATCCGTTTATGAAACGGAACCGTTTGGTGTTACAGATCAACCCTGGTTTTTGAATCAGGTCATCAAGGGTGAATGCGCGTTTTCGGCTGATGAGCTTTTAAGTGTGTCGCAAAAAATTGAGCGTGAAGTCGGCAGGTATGAAACTTATAAATGGGGGCCGAGGGTTATTGATATTGATATTTTATTATTTGGGGATGAAATATTGGAAAGTGAAAAATTGACGATCCCCCATGTGGGACTGGCGGATAGAAATTTTGTATTAATACCTTTGAGTGAAATAGCATCCGATTTTATACATCCGCTTTTGAAAAAAAGCGTGAAAGAGCTCTTGAATGAGTGTGAGGATGATACTATAGTTAGACCACTTTTGACATAATCTGACAAAAAAATGGAGTCATTTATTGATCATTTACGGTTCTTGGAGAGGAAGGCGGTTGAGCTTAGAATAGCGACGTTGAAAATAACGACGCAGGCGGGCGCTGGCAGTATTGGCGGTGCTTTGTCGGTAGTGGATTTGTTGATTGCAATTTATTACGGAATTTTGCCTTCAGGCGCTATTTTAAGGACTGATCCGGAAAAGCCGGGTAGTGAGGAACAAGATTATATGGTTTTTTCCAAAGGACACGCGAGCGGTGCTTTGTACGCGGTGTTGGCCGACATGGGATTTTTTGATCCTGATGAATTGAAGCATTATCAACAGGTAAACAGTAATTTTCAGGCTTTTCCCACCAAAAAAGTACCGGGTGTGAGTGTTACTTTCGGGGGCGCGGGCCAGGGGCTGGCTGCGGCTGTTGGATTAGCGTTGTCATTAAAAAAAGAAAAAGTGCGAAACAATGTTTTTTGTATTGTGGGTGACGGCGAAATGCAGACGGGTGATTTTTGGGAAGCGGCCATGCTTGCCAGCCATTATAAGCTGGATAATCTTAAGCTGGTCGTGGACTGGAACGGTCTTCAAAAAAACGGATCAATCAGGTCTAACTTGAGTGTTGATCCAATGTCGGACAAGTTTGAAAGTTTCGGATGGAAGACAATTCAGGTGCATGACGGTCATGATTATGAGGCTTTATTGTTGGGTCTTGAGAGAGCTTTGGAAATCCAAAGAAAGCCATCTGTTTTGATTGCGAAAACATTAATGGGAAGCGGTGTACAGTTTGCCGAAAATAAATCCACTTATCATTCACGAGTTTTGAGCGAAGAAGAGTTAAATGAAGCTTTGCCTATTTTGGAAATATATTTAGAATCCTTAAATCAAAACGTTCATTCATGAGTTTGTTTAATATAATTGTGTCGGTTTTAACTTTGCAATTTCTTAGTTTGTCGGTTTTTGCCGTTAGCGGAGATTCAATGGTTCCCACATTGCATGATGGAGATATTTTTGTTATTGAAACGGATTTGGAAAATGCTGAACTAAATAGGGATTCAATTGTAGTCTTTTCTTTAGAGGATCAGGAAGATTTTTTTTATGTTAAAAGGATTATCGGCTTACCGGGTGAAAAAATTATTCTTCGTAACGGGGAAATTTTTATTGATGTAAAAGGCAATGAATTGAAACTGGAAGAGGATTTTTTGGAAGAGAATGTTCGGACTTTTTTAAAGTCCTCATCTTATAAAGATGATTATGAACAGGCTTTTTCGGTGCCCGAGGAAAGTTATTTTGTGTTGGGAGATAATAGAGTCGACAGCGAAGATTCAAGGTATTTTTCGGATCCTTTTGTTCGTAAAGAACAAATAAAAGGTATATATTTGAATAAACTTTTATAAAAATATGAAATATATGATTTCAATTCTGACAAGTATTTGCGTTTTATTTGGTTGTACTTTAGGGGATTCAAGTGTGGAAATGAATGTGGAAGATAAAATTTTGGAAGACGAAAAAGTGGTTACAATAAATACGGACAATGAAAAGGTAAATTTTATTGTAGAAATAGCAGATACCATTGAAAAAAGACAGGAAGGTTTAATGTTCAGAGAAGAATTAGACCAAAATTATGGCATGTGGTTTGTTTTTGATAAGGAGCAGGAATTGAGTTTTTGGATGAAAAATACTTTGATTCCACTTGATATGATTTTTGTTAATGATGAGTTTTATGTAGTTGATATTGTAAAAAACGCGCAACCGTGTAAAAGTGATCCCTGCTCTTCTTATCCGGCGGATCGCCCGGCACGATATGTACTTGAAATAAACGCGGGTTTAAGTGATTTAATGGGAATCGAGGAGGGCGATGAAGTAGAAGTTACAAATTTTTAAAATGCAATTTGAACCAGAGATTCAATCATCCACCCAAAAGACAGTTGGTGAAGAATTAATTAAACTGGCCGGGAAGTATAAAAATTTCTCAGTCTTTAATGCCAATACGGCTACGGAATTTAGTTTGGCTAATTTTGGTAAGGAATTTAACGAAAGGTATTTTGATTTCGGAAATGCCATTTCTGCGATGATTGGTTCGGCCGCAGGTTTTGCGGTAAGAGGAAAGATCCCTTTTTTGTTTGGTAGCGCAAACGATTTGATTGGAAAAAACTGGTTGGCAATAAGGAATTCTTTATGTGTAAGTCAAACAAACGTAAAATTGATTGGCGCGTATGGTGGCATGTTAAGCGGGCAAGACGGTCCTTTTAATCATGCGCTTGAAGATTTGTCTTTAATGAGAGTCGTGCCGAATATGAAAGTTGTTTGTCCGGCGGACAGTATTGAGGCGAAAAAAGCATTGGAAGTCATGATGCTGGATTTTGGGCCAACTTATTTGAGGCTTTTCAGTTTGCCTTTACCAAATTTATACTCTCCTGATCACAAATTTGTTTTCGGAAAAGGTCATATTTATAAATCCGGAAACGATATTTGTATTTTTGCCATTGGTACCGGCGTGCATACCGCTTTAGATGCCGCCGAACATCTTGAAAGGGAAGGGAGGTCCGTTATGGTTGTGAACATTTCTTCTTTACAGCCAATTGATGATGATTTGATTGTGGAATGCGCCAAAGCTGTTAATCATGTTTTTACGGTGGAGGATCATCAGATTATTGGCGGATTAGGCTCCGCTGTTTGCGAAATTTTGTCGGCTGAATATCCCATGAAAGTTCATAGAATCGGTATGGATGGATTCAGTGAATCGGCCAGAGTGGATGATTTATATAAAAAATTTCAATTGGACGGAGTCGGTATCGCGGAGCAGGTTATGAAACAGATTTGATGCGCGGTTTTATTGACATTCATCAATATTTGCTATTTCCAATGAGTTGACGAGAAGCATTGTTTCGGGTGAATCATCGGGATGGACCTTTTTTTCAAGTATGTCTTTGAGATTTTGTTCGTGTCTTATAACGAAGTTTTGAGAAATAGGGTCCGTGGGCTTTTGTTCATTTATTGCTTCAATCAACTTTTGCGTTAATATGACTTTTAATGCGGTTTCCTTTGTTTTTAATGGTTCGTTGGTCGGGCATTTCAATAATAAGGACAAGTCATTTTTGGCTTGTTTTAAATGTCCCGACAGTGAGTGGTTGCCCGCTTTTTCATGATCTGAAATGAAAAGTAAAAGCTTTTCACCCTCGGGATTTATTTTCAGATCGATGGTTTTTCTTTCAAGTTCAGGTATTTTTATTTCAATGTCATCATCTGTTTTTGGAAGTGTTGCCGTCGCGGGCTGAGACTTGCCTGATTCCTGAGGGTTTTCGTTTTTGTTGCATGAATAGGCTAAGACTGTTGCCACACCCAGGGCGATTCCCACCATTAATCCATTTAATTTTGACGGATAAATTGGTGTTTTCGGTATTTCGAAATGGTCGTTTGGCTTTTCCATTTATTGTTTAATGGGAGTTTGTATTGTAGGCAAGATGAGCTTTTTTGCAAGATAAAAAAAAGCCGCCCTGGAAGCACGGCGCAAATTCATTGGTCTTTTGCCCGAAGTGGCGCGCAGAAGATTGTGGCAAGAAAAACAGAACTTGTTTACATGACAAAAAACCTTTCATCAAGATCGCTAGAACTAGCCATAAAAGAGCATAAATCTGTGCACGTGAGACGATTTGAAAAACCTCATCCGTTTTAAGGACGAGGTTTTTCGGGCATCCCTCCAAGCGCTTCGCGCGTCGGGTGCCTGTTATTTATAATCCCAATGCCAGTTTTCTACTTCGGGCATGTCTTTCCCGTGTTTTTTAATGTATTTGGCATGATCTCTAAGTTTCGCCTGGTATTTCTTGATCAGTCGTTTTGCTTTTGTTGCAAGTTTTTTGTTGGATTTTGAAACTCTTTCCAGTGCGTCGATCATCAAACTGTATCGGTCGGTGCCATTGCAAACCATCATGTCGAAAGGTGTTGTGGTTGTACCTTCTTCCTGATAACCGTGAATGCCGAAACGGTCGGTGCATCCGTGATTGTAAAGCAAGTTCTTAACTGCTGTTGGGTAACCGTGGAAGTTGTAAACCACGGGTTTGTCGGCCGTGAAGAATTTTTCGAATTTCTTTTGATTTTTGGCAAGGGGAGCTTTTTCGTCTCCCATTCCAAGAGCTGTCAATTCTGATACGTTTACAAATCTTACCTTAAGTTCAGGCAGGTCGTTTCTTAGTAGGTTGATTGCGGCCATAGATTCCTGAACCATGACGTCACCTGATGCGGCAAAAACCACATCGGGTGATTTTGCTTGAGATGGATTGATCCAATCCCACATTCCAAGTCCGTCTTTTAGTTCTTTTTTGGCGTCCGCTACTGTTAACCATTGTGGTTGGATTTGTTTTCCGGCCACAATTAAATTGATCGCGTTGGTTCGTTTTAGGCAATCTTCAAGAATTACGTTTAAACTGTTCGCGTCACAAGGGAAATACACGGAAGAAAAGTTACCATGTTTTTCAAGTACACTGCTGACGAAACTTGGGTTTTGGTGAGAATAACCGTTGTGTTCTTGTCTCCATCCAACACTTGTTAACAAGAAATTAAGCGAAGAGTATGGTTTGTGCCATTTATGCTTCATTGATTGTTTAACAAACTTGGCATATTGGTCAACCATACTTGCGATGATCATTGCGAAGGCTTCGTAAGTGGCGAAGAACCCGTGCCTACCTGTTAATAAGTATCCTTCAAGCCATCCCATTAAAGTGTGTTCACTCAGCATTTCCATAACACGGCCGTTGGGGGCAAGGTTTTCATCGTGTCCTTTGATCGGCCATAAAAATGCACGTTTGGTTTCTTCGAATAAAGACTGGAATTTGTTGGATTCCGTTTCGTCGGGGCAGAAAAATCTGAAATTCGCGTTCTTTTTGTTAAGCTTGAAAATATCTCTAAAGTAGTGCGAAGCGATTGTGGTGTTACTCGCGTTAATCTGGCATCCCTGTTCGTTGCATTTAACTTCGTATTTTTTTGGATCGGGCAGTTTCAGTTCTTTTCGTATGTGGCCACCGTAGGCATGTTTGTTGCGTCCCATTCGTAAATTTCCTTTGGGTACGTATTTAATAACGCCCGGTCTTGGCTTACCGTCTTTGTCTATTAGTTCCTGTATTTTATAACTTTCCAGCCACCCTTTTACTTTTTCAAATTCTTGCGGGTCCGTTTGAGGATGTTTCAGAGGGATTCCGTGTGAGTGGAAATGACCTTCGATTTTTGTTCCTTTAAATTCTTTGACTCCCGTTTTCCCTTTTAATGATCTGTAAACGATCATTGGCCATTTTGGTTTTAAGGGAGTCGTTTCGCTTGCTCGCGCTTTCTTTTGAATGTCACGGATTTTCTGATACGCCCATTCAAGCGCTTCCATCATGTCTTTATGATTGCTTTCGTTTGCTTTTAAATCGTTTACGATTTTGATTTCATAACCGTATCCATGGAATAAATCGGTGAGCTCTTTGTCACTCATTGATGCGTAAATGGTCGGGCTTGTAATTTTGTATCCGTTGGCGTGGATGATCGGTAAAACCGCGCCGCAGGTTTTTGGGTCCAGATATTTATTGCTATGCCAAGCCGCCGCCATCGGTCCCGTTTCTGATTCACCATCTCCGCAAACGCAGGCGACAATTAAATCCGGATTATCCATTACCGCGCCAAATGAAGTGGAAAGGGAATAACCCAATTCTCCGCCTTCGCAAATTGACCCCGGTGTTCCGGGATTTGTGTGGCTTGGGAATCCACCCGGCCAGCTGAATTTTTTAATTAACGCGCATGTTCCTTTTTTATCTACTGTCATGTCTTTATAAACGTCCGCCAAAGATCCCTCCGCGAAAAGATTCGCCAAAACGGCGGGAGCTCCGTGGCCCGGTCCCGCTATGAAAATCATTTCCTGTTTATGTTTGCTGATCAGATAATTCAAATGTGCGTAAAGAAAGTTTTGGCCGGGAACCGTTCCCCAGTGACCAAGAATTCTTTCTTTGATGTGAGAGGGTTTCAGTTCCTCTTCCAGCAAATGGTTTTCTTTTAAATATAGTTGCGCCGCTCCAAGATAATTTACATATCTCAAATATTTTTCGAGCCATTCAATCGCGGCTGAATTTTTTGTTACTTTTTTTGTGTTTGTTTTTTTTCCGGTTGTGGTTTTTTTTGGCATAGCAGATTTTTATAGTTTTTTATAATTTCATCAGCACCCGCGTTTTGCAGTTTTCTTTTTGTGGTGCTGGTTGTTAGACCATAGCAATATATGTTGGCCGCCTTGGCGGCTTTGACGCCCTGCGCACTGTCTTCAAATACAATGGCTTGGTTCGGTTTTAATTTTAACTTTTTTAGCGCTAATTTGAAAGTGTCAGGTGCCGGTTTTTTTTCTTTTACATCTTCCATTGTTATAATGTCTTGAATTAATTTACTTAAGCCTGTTTTATGAAGGATTATTTTTGTCGGTTTAACTCTGTTATTGGTTGCTACTATAATTTTTCTTCCCATATTTAATTGGCCCTGCACAAATTCCAAAATTCCGGGTACCGGTTTAATTTTTGATTTTTTAACAATTTCCAAATATGTTCTTCTTTTGAGTGTAACAAGTTTTTTTATGGTTTTTTCATCTAGGTTGAGTTTGTTTCTTTTTGAAATTTTTTGAAAAGTTTTGTTTGAACCGTGGCCAGTAAAATATTTTGCGTCTTGCTTTTCCGTGTAATCTAATTTCAACTGCTTTTTAACGACTTTTTTGATTGCCAAATAGTGATAGTGTTGGCTAAAAGCAATTGTTCCGTCCAGATCCAGAATAATTCCTTTGATTTTTTTATTACAAATCATATGACAATTTTACCATAATTTGAGCGTTTTGTTAAGTTGTGAAAGGCTTAAAGATTGCTTTAAGCGGTATCTTTGTTATTATGCTGTCCGCAATTAATTTAACAATATGTTTAGAAACACAGCTCTTAAATTATTTTCAGGTTCATCTCATCCTCAATTGGCTTCGGAAGTGGCTAAGTTATTAAGAATGCAGGTGAGTGAATTGGCGATTAAAAAATTTGCTTCCAATGAAATATACGTGAAACCTTCCGAGACTGTTCGCGGTTGCGATGTGTATATTTTTCAGACGGCAACTCATAATGTAAATGAAGAGCTTATAGAGCTCTTTATTATTATAGACGCTATGAAAAGGTCATTCGCGGCCAGAATACACGTTGTAATGCCTCATTACGGGTACGCCAGACAGGATCGCGTGGCGACTCCGCGGGAGCCAATTTCAGCTAAAGTAATAGCAAATCTGATTAAGTCGGCGGGCGCTGATCATGTAATAACTATGAATTTACACTCTGATCAGGCACAGGGATTTTTTAATTTCCCGGTGGATAACTTAACTTCCAGCAAAATGCTGGCCGAATATTTCTTGAAAAAGAAAATGGATAATATGGTTGTTGTGGCGCCGGATACGGGCGCGGCAAAAGCGGCGAAAAGATTCAGTGATATGATTGGAGCGGATCTAGCGATTTTGCATAAAACAAGACCGGCGCATAATGTTTCGGAAGTTACTCAAGTCGTGGGTGATGTGACAGGAAAGACATGTTTAATTATAGATGACATGGTTGATACTGCAGGGACGGTTGTTCAGGGTAAAGAAGCGTTAATAAAAAGGGGTGCCAGTCCGGACGTGTATTTGGCCACAACGCACGCGGTTTTTAGTGATCCGGCGGTTAGCAGGTTAAAAGCCGCCCAATTTAAGGAAGTAGTTGTTACAGATACTATTCCTTTGCCTCCTGAAAAACAGTTCGAAGGGTTAACGGTTTTATCGGTTGCTCCAATTTTGGCAAAAACAATTCAAAGTGTGCATAAGAGCAAATCCGTTACATCTCATAATCATTAGTTTTATGGATTTAAAAACAAATGCCGCAAAAAAAGCATTGGAATATGTGAAAAGTGGAATGGTGCTGGGACTTGGATCCGGTTCCACCGCGAAAATTTTTGTTGATTTATTGAGTGAAAAATTAAAAAGCGGAGAATTAACCGATATTATATGTGTTGCTACCTCAAAAGCAACAGAAGAACATGCGGTCAGTCTTGGAATTATGATGAGTGATTTGAACAAGCGGGAAAAACTGGATTTGGTTGTTGACGGGGCGGACGAGGTTGATCCGGATCTGCAGTTGATCAAAGGGCTTGGAAGAGCTTTATTAAGGGAGAAGCTGGTTGAAATTCATGCAGAGGAATTTATCGTGATTGTTGATGAATCAAAAATGGTTGATAAACTGGGTACAAAAGGGCCGTTGCCCGTGGAAATTTTGCCTTTTGCGCATGAAGCGCATTTGCGTTTCATGAATTCTATTGAAGGATGCCGGGCCGAGCATTGGCTTGAAGAAAACGGTGAAGCGGCCATGACTGATAACGGCAATTATCTGGCCAAATTGTGGTTTAATGAAGGAATTGAAGATCCGTATTTGCTGGCGGACGTATTGTCGATCAGGCCGGGAATCATTGAGCATGGACTTTTTTTGGATCTGGCCACGCGCATTGTGGTTGCGGCCGAGGAGGGGACTCGTGTTATTGAGAAATAGGCCTTTTTTTGCTATAATTCTATTATGATAAACAAATTACCTTTAAAAATCGCGCCGTCGATTTTATCTGCGGATTTTGGAAAGTTAAATGAAGAAATTGCTTCCGTGGAGCCTTTTTCCGATTTGTTGCATGTAGATGTCATGGATGGGCATTTTGTTCCAAACATTACTATCGGGCCTCCGGTTGTGAAAATGATTAAAACGAAGCTCCCGCTGGATGTTCATTTGATGATTGAAAATCCTGAAAGGTATATTGAGGATTTTGTGAATGCGGGTGCCGCAAGCATTACCGTGCATGTAGAGGCGTGTAATCATTTGCATCGAGTGATACAACAAATAAAAAGTTTGGGTGTAAAAGCGGCGGTTTCAGTTAATCCCGCGACTCCCATTGAGCATGTTTTTGAAATCGTGGATGATTTGGATATGGTTTTAATAATGAGCGTTAATCCGGGATTCGGCGGGCAGGATTTTATTCCTTCCGTTTTGCCGAAAGTGAGGCGTTTAAGAGAGAAAAAACCAACCGTTGATATTCAAATGGACGGAGGAGTAAGCGATAAAACGGTTGTTAAATGTGTTGAAGCCGGTGCCAACGTGCTTGTTTCTGGATCGTATATTTTTAAGTCTGATGATCGAGAACAAGCTATAAAGAGCTTGCGTAATTCATAAAGAATTGATAAAAGGCATGTAGGAACAGTACTTTATTTTAAATTAAAAACATGTCTAGCGTTGCTCCCGAGTCTAATGAAAGGACACAAGAGCAAATTCAACTGGTAAGGCACATTAATTCCTATTTAAAGAAAAGAAGCAATCAGGGTCTTTTCAGAATAGGGCTTGCTATTGAATCTTTGTCGGTTGTTGAAATTGCCGAAGTGGTTAGTGGAATGCTGGTCGCCAAAGAAATGGATGGAAATCAATGGACAGATTTAGCGATGCAGCTACCCGATGTTTATGCTTCCAAAGTTTATGCGGTAGCAAGGTATTGTTTTAAAAACAGCACAAAAACAACTGAAAAAAGAAAGAAAAACAGACAACTCGAAAATGTGAGAAAAGATGTTAGAGCTTGTTTAGACGAGGCAAATGATTCAAATGAAAAGGATGGATCAGGTGTGCCGGTTGAAGCATATAATGCTGAAATATCGAGAAATCCGGGAAGGGCATTTTCAGACGGATCTCAAGGGCCGGCCAATGATTCTGATCGGTCGGGTAAAGAAATGCCATCAGGAGGTTTTTATTCATATGATGAAATTATAGATCGAGCCGCGTGTACGCAATCTGCTCCGGGTAAAAAGAATACACTGATGATTGGCAGTATTGAATTTGGTGATGATTCAGGGACCATGGTTGAGCCGGAAAGTAGAATAATGTCCGATGAAATAGTGGCTGCCAGACCGGAAAGAAGTAGACTCCCCAAAAAGGGTCTGGTTAAAGTTGTTTCTTCTCGAGCAGATAAGGAAAAAACTTTAATGTCAACACCAATAAGCCAAATGAGTGATTCATTAAGACTGTCATTGACTGATGTGGAAGAGATTAATACGGATCAAGATGAACTGCCTGAAGCCAGGCGACCCGCGGTTGAAGTGGTTGAAAACAATTTTAATCCGAAGGAAACTGTTCCAAGCACGCCCAGTGGAATAGCGGAAAGTCAAAGGGAAGCTATAAGAAAAAAGGAAACTGTTCCTTCAACTGTTGATAGTAAGCGAGCTGTAGGGTTGTATCCGGTTGGTTTTCAAAGTTGCGTAGATGCAGAAGCTGTTGTAAACCGAGGGTTTGAATCTGATCCGTCGTCTGTAAAAAAAATTTATGATGATAGAGTTTTGTTGAAAAAGTATGAAGGGGATCCTGAAATTGAAGTTTATCTTACCGATCGTGAAGATGAAGATGAAATTTATGCGGCAATCAAAGAAGAAACGGGCAGATAAAAAACAAAGTATTATACTGAAGCCACTGGCACGGTTTATATAATTTTTATATAAATTATGCTGGTGCGCCCGACAGGATTTGAACCTATGACCCCCGGCTCCGCAAGCCGATGCTCTATCCAGCTGAGCTACGGGCGCATTTTTTAAAGCAGGGGCTAATTTATAGTATTTTTTTAAAATACTCAACCATCTCTTCATGAATTTTGCCGTTCGAGCAAATCATCCGTTCGCTGTAAAGGTCCAGTTTTTCACCTTTAAGACCGGATATATCGCCGCCGGCCTCTTTGATTATGATCGCGCCCGCGGCAATATCCCATGCTTTTAAGCCGTATTCCCAATATCCGTCCAGTCTGCCGGCGGCTATATTGCACATGTCCAGCGAAGCGGCTCCCAGTCTTCGTACTCCTTGTGACGCATCTAAAAAATGTCGAAAATGTGGAATGTTTTCTTCGCTGTATCTGGGATTAAAACCTGTTGCCATTAAGGCTTCATCTACAATTTTCACCTCTGAAACTTTTATTGGTTTGCCGTTTAAAAATGCACCGTTATTTTTTGAGGCATAAAATAATTCATTTAAAATGGGAGCATATATTGCTCCCAAAACCAATTCTTCATCTTTCTGCAAACCTATTGATACGGCAAAAACGGGGTTGCCATGACTGAAATTGGTCGTGCCGTCGATTGGATCTATTATCCATTTATAACCCCGGCCGTCTTTGGCCGTGCCTTCTTCACCTTCAATTTGATGGTCGGGATAAGTTTCATTTATTTTCGAAACAATAAAATTTTCGGTTTTTTTATCGTATTCGGTTACCAGGTCGTGTCTGCCTTTGAAATCAATGTGTAATTTATTGCCGAAATGTTCAGCGGGGATTTTCCCGGCATCCTTAATCAGACGAAGAGTGAAATCCAATATTTGTTCAAGTTCCATATGTAAATTTTTTTTAAAGTTCATGTAAAGCTAGCATTTTGCTGTTTGTAGTTTCAATTAAAAAAATTAATAATGTCTTGCTCTTTTAATTATATTGTACTGAAAAAATGAAACAAATGTATTCACGAAATCTGAATCAAAATTTCGCAAGGAAAAACCGACAAAAAGTTTTGTAATTTCTTGACGGTGCATGCCTAAGATACTAATATGTGAAATAGTCTATATTTAGTGGTAGAAACGCGGACGACTCCTATATATTGTGTTCAAAAGGTATATTTTGGTTTCACAAGAAAGTTTACGGCCGGCTGAGAGCGCCATTAGTTTATATACGTTTTTCATTCCTTAATGTTACAAGATATGGATAGAGCAAATGCAACCTACAAAAATGACGGCTCGACTAAGGGTTTAGTCATTAACAGATTATTCACTGAAAAAGGTAAAGATCCTTTTTCTTATTTTGAATATGATAAAAGAACATCAAAAATTTCGAATCCCGACGGTTCGGTGGTTTTTGAAATGACCGACGTTGAAGTGCCCAAATCATGGTCACAGGTTGCAACCGATATTCTTGCTCAAAAATATTGCAGAAAAAAAGGAGTTCCTCAAAAGGATGAAAACGGAAACGTTATTAAGGATAAAAACGGTGAAGTGGTTACCGGTACTGAAAAATCCGTTAAACAAGTGGTGCACAGACTTGCTTCCACGTGGAGATTTTGGGGTGAAAAATACGGATATTTCGCCGAGAAAAAAGACGCTGACGCATTTGAAGATGAATTGAAATATATGTTGACCGGACAAATGGCCGCACCGAACAGTCCGCAATGGTTTAACACCGGTTTGGCGCACGCGTATGGAATTACGGGCGATGCTCAGGGGCATTATTATATTGATCCCGAAACTGAAAAATTGAGCAAGTCCAAAGATTCTTATACTCGTCCCCAGCCTCACGCCTGTTTTATTCAATCGGTTAAAGATGATCTTGTAAATGAAGGCGGTATTTTCGACCTTGTTACTCGGGAAGCGCGATTATTTAAATATGGATCCGGAACCGGAACAAATTTTTCAAATTTGCGGGGAGCCAGTGAAAATCTTTCAGGGGGAGGAAAATCATCCGGTTTAATGAGCTTTTTAAATGTCTTGGACAGAGCCGCCGGCGCAATTAAGTCGGGGGGAACAACCAGACGCGCGGCAAAAATGGTTTGTTTGGATGTTGATCATCCGGAAATTGAAAATTTTGTTGAATGGAAAGTAATTGAAGAACAAAAAGTTGCGGCTTTAACGGCCGGTTCTCATATTTGCTATCAGGAACTTAAGAAAATTGTTGACTGTGCTTATCGTGACGGTCTTGATCCGGAGAAAAATCCCGATCTTAAAAAATTAATTCGAGACGCCGACACGAAATATGTTTCATTAAAGTACATAAAAAGAGTTTTGATGTTGGTGGAAGAAGGAATGACTCCGGAAGAATTTACATTCAGAAAGTATGATACAGACTTTAGGTCAGAAGCTTACTTGACGGTGGGAGGACAAAATTCAAACAATTCGGTTAGAATTTCAAACGAATTTATTGAAGCGGTGCGCAACAATGAAGAATGGAAACTGATAAACAGAACAGATGGAAAGGTTTCAAATACGATTGACGCGAAGAAATTATGGGACAAAATCGCTTACAGTGCCTGGTCATGTGCCGATCCCGGTATTCAGTTTGATACAACAATTAACGAATGGCACACTTGTCCGACAGATGGAAGAATTAACGCCAGTAATCCTTGCAGTGAGTATATGTTTTTGGATGATACCGCCTGCAACCTGGCTTCGCTAAATTTGATCAAATTTTATGACGCGGAAAAGGGCGTTTTCGATCTTGAAGCTTATAAACACGCAATCAGAATTTGGACTGTTGTTCTTGAAATTTCCGTTTTGATGGCGCAGTTTCCATCCAAGCAAATTGCGACTTTAAGTTATGATTTCAGAACACTTGGTCTTGGCTACGCAAACATTGGTACTTTGTTGATGCAAATGGGAATCCCTTACACATCAAAAGAAGGTTATGCCATTAACGGTGCTTTAACGGCCGTTTTATGCGGTGAATCTTACGCGGCTTCAGCTGAAATGGCCGGTGTTCTTAAGCCATTCAGAAAATATGAAAAGAACCGCGAAAACATGTTGAGAGTTATTAAAAATCACAGAAGAGCCGCTTATAACGCAAGCAAAGAAGAATACGAAGGTTTAACAGTTACTCCCGTTGGAATTGATCCGGCAATTTGTCCTGAAGACATGTTGTCGGCGGCGCGCGAAGCCTGGGACAAGGCCTATGAATTGGGTGAAAAAAACGGTTTCAGAAACGCGCAGGTAACGGTAATCGCGCCGACAGGAACAATCGGTTTGTTAATGGATTGCGATACAACCGGAATCGAACCCGATTTTGCTTTGGTTAAATTTAAAAAGCTGGTGGGCGGCGGGTATTTCAAAATTGCCAATCAGTCTATTGCTCCCGCTTTGAAGTCACTCGGGTATAATAAAGAACAAATTGAAGATGTTGTTAATTTTGTGAAAGGGCATGCTTCTTTAGACGGTTGTCCTCACATAAACGCGGAATCCTTGAAAGAAAAAGGGTTTACCGATAAAGAGGTTTTGGCAGTTGAAACTCAACTTGCCGGTGTATTTGAATTGAAATTCGCTTTCAATAAATTTTCATTGGGTGAAGATTTTTGTCGTGAAAAACTTGGCATGACTGACGCGGAATTGAATGATATTGAATTTGATATGTTGCAAGCACTTGGATTCAGTGATTCTCAAATTGAAGAAGCTAACGAATATGTATGCGGCACTATGACTATTGAAGGCGCGCCTCATGTTAAAGAAGAGCATTATCCCGTTTTTGATTGCGCAAATAAATGCGGTAAAAAAGGTAAAAGATATATTCCTTATGAAGGTCATTTAAATAATATGGCGGCCGCGCAACAATTTATTAGCGGTTCAATTTCAAAGACTGTAAACATGCCTGAAAATTGTACTGTTGCCGATATTCAAAAAGCATATATTGAAAGTTTCGAATTGATGTTGAAATGTAATGCCATTTACAGAGACGGATCCAAGTTGAGTCAGCCTTTGAACACGTCATCTGTGGATGATTTGTATGCTGCGTTATTTGATTTTAATGATGATGAAATTGTCGCTGAAGAAACAGGCCCTGAAATGGTGCAGGAAGTGATTGAAAAAATTGTGCAAAAGCCATTCCGCAGAAAACTGCCGGATGAAAGAAGAAGTATTACACATAAGTTTTCTATTTCCGGACATGAAGGTTACATTACCGCAGGTTTATATGAAGACGGTCAGCCCGGAGAAATCTTTATTAAAATGAGTAAAGAAGGATCCACGCTTTCGGGTATTATGGACGCGCTGGCATTATCGATTTCAATGAATCTTCAATATGGAGTGCCAGTTGAAGTTTTGGTCAGCAAGTTTAGTCACACCAGATTTGAGCCGGCCGGAATGACCGGAAACAGAGATATTCCAATGGTGAAATCTATTATGGATTACATTGGTAGATGGATGGCTCTTAAATTTCTGACAAGAGAAATGGCGAAAAAATATCATAATGCCGACCTTGTTGATCGTGCTTATGAAGAGGGAACCAACGCTCATTTAAGACAAGTGCCGGTTGAAAATGATGATCAAATCGCCGAGCTTACCGATGTGGTTTCGGGAAGTGACCGTAAACATAAAACACCTTTGAAAGACGATGCCACCGCGGATGTTGAAGTGAAAGAACCTGTTGCTGTTAATGTTCATGATGGCGCAAGTATGGCCAATATGACAGCAGAGGAATTTGCTAAAATCCAGCAAAACAAGGCGTTGGCACTTAATAATGAAAGCGCGCCCATTTGTACTTGTGGTACTGTGATGGTGCTGAACGGCTCATGCTATAAGTGTAATGGTTGCGGCGCCACATCCGGCTGTTCTTAGTCAACCCCATTCTTTGACATGAATAAGTTATAGTGGGAAAATCACGTTTCTTTTTGGATGGCGTAGATTGTTTGTTAAACGACTTCGTGGTAAAATTTCGTTATGATGAGATTTTTTAAAGGAAGTCGAAAATATTGGCTGATTGGCACGGCAATAGTAGTTATTGCCGGATTGTTTCTGGTTTATAAAAACGGAAATGGAAATGGGAACGTTTATGAACTTTATACTGTAAAAGCTCAGGATTTGATTCATACAGTCGAAGTAACGGGTACGTTAAATCCTTCGGCCACGCTTGATTTGTCGTTTCAGTCGGGTGGTGAAGTGAATAATATTTATTTTAATGTTGGAGATGAAGTTGAAAAAGGACAAACAATTGCCGAGCTTGAAAATGCAGATGAAAGGGCGAATTTGTCTAAGGCGCGAGCAAGTTTGAACGAGGCGCGGGCGAATTTGAATTTGAAACTGGCTGATGCAACCAATGAAGATATTGCAATTGCCAAGGCTTCGCTCGATAAAGCAAAAGTCGATAAGAAAAAAATTGAAGTGGATCTTCAAAACGCGAAAAGTCAGTTGGATAATGTAGAAAAATCAGTGGAGCAGGATATTTTAAGTGCCGAAATCGCGCTTGAAAATGCTGAATTAGATTTGGAAAAAGCGAAGACAGGCACATCTAACACATCCACATTAAATGATGTGTCATTACAAAACACAATTAATTCCGTTTATTCTTCTATTGGACAATTGATATCGAACGCTTCGATCACTATTAACGATGTTGATAAATTTTTCGGTGCCGTCAATTATTCATCGATTGTTTATGACGTAACTTATGTTGGACCGGACTCAATTTATAAAGAAACGGAAAGATTGATTGAAACCAATCATGAAATTTTATTAAGTCTGACCGAGGATTATGTAAATCTAGGTACGGATTTAACGACAGATAATTTGGATGAGAAGTTGCCTGAATTTGATGATTTTGCCGATTCGCTTCGAACAATGATAAACAATGGATTGATTGTGATTGAGGATATTCGGGCATCCAGCCAATTTTATAAAACAGAACTGGATTCGTTGAAAACAAATTTCAGAACTTCTTCGGGTTCGCTCGATAGAGCCATAGACACTTTTGACAATGCCAGCAGTAATTACAAAAACGCAATGGCCAAGAAAGATACAGATGCTTCGACCAGCGATTTAGATGTTCAGTCGGCGGAATTGGCGCTTAATCAGGCGGAGCAAACTCTTGAGCAGAAAAAAATTGAAGGTGATATAAGAATTTTGGATGCTGAAAATGCCATTAAAACTCTTGAAGCACAGTTGGAAGTGCAGGACGCGTTGATTGAAAGCGCGCAGGCTTCTTATGACAAGGTTTTGGCGGATCCCAGATCGGTTGACATAGCGCCTTTCAGAGCAATGGTTGACCAGGCCAACGCGCTTGTTATGTCGGCGCAGGCAAGTCTTGATAAAACAATAATCAGGGCGCCCGTGACCGGAATCCTTTCAAAAAAGAATGTGGAAATTGGTGAAAAGGTTGGTGGAATCGCGGGGAATGAATCTTTCGGCGCCGATTTTCAATTGATAGATGATAATGACTTTTATATTGAAATAAATATTCCTGAAACACAGGTGAACAAAGTTGAGCGTGAAAATGAAGTTTCTATAACTTTCGATTCTATCGATAACGAAGAATTTGCGGGGACTTTGGTGTCTATTGATCCCAGCTCTACCGAAATTGACGGGGTAATTTATTATCAGGCCGATATAAAAATAGTTGATGAAGATGAAAGATTAAAGGCCGGTATGACGGCGGATTTGGTTTTAAACGCGGAGCCGAAAGTGAATGTTCTTGTGATTCCTGAAATAGCGGTTTTAACTGAAGATGGTGAAAAATGGGTGCGTTTGCCAATAAACGGATCCACCGAAAGAAATGAAAAAGTGCCGGTAAGAGTGGGTACTCGCGGTAATGGAGGACAAATTGAAGTTACAAGCGGTTTGGAAGAAGGACAAACCATTTTAGTACCTAAGGTTTAAAAATGGTTATTTGGAATACACTTAGAGTCGGTTTTTTTTTGGCAATACGATCATTGAAGCGAAGTAATCGCTATGTGACCGTTTTGATCATAATAATTCTGACGCTGATCTTTTTGAATCTGGTGGCGATTGGCGGATTGTTATTGGGGCTGATTAGAGGTTCCGAAATAGGTTGGATTAAAACCTATGGTGGAGCGGTTGTTATTGAGCCGCCGGCCGGTGAAAAATTTATTGAGGATCCGAATGATATTATTGATTTTACAAAAACCGTTCCGGGGTATGTTTCTTATAGTCCGAGGTTGGATGAAGGAGGGAAGCTGGAAACAGGGTATAAGGAAAAAAAGGTGGGAAGCGAGGTGAGTAATATCAGTGCGGTGATTACGGGAATTGATCCTGAACTTGAAGGGAAGACGGTTGCTTATCCTTCTTTTTTATATTCGGGGCGATTTCTTGAAAACGGGGATCGCGATAAAATTGTTTTGGGTTCGCTGGCGGCGGGAAAGGGCGCGACTATTGGTTTTGGTGAAGCGTTGGAAGATGTGTATGTAGGAGATACAATTTTGGCGACTTATGGAAACGGGGTTCAGCGTGAATATGAACTTGTGGGAATTATTGAATCTAAAGAACCTGAAATAAATTTAAAGGCGTTTGTTACGTTAGATGAATTGCAAGATGTGATGAATTATACGTCGCCGCGCTATACCGATATTCATGTGAT
>WJJQ01000066.1 GCA_014729615.1 Candidatus Peregrinibacteria bacterium
ATACGGCAATGAATATGAACCCATCATCGAAAAGTTCGAACAAAACGAAAAGAAACTTGAAAAAGGCGTAAAAGTTGACCCCGAAAGCGCAAAAAATTCAATCGACGACCTGGCGGAATTAATGGGCGGCGATGCCAAAACCAAGAAAGCCTTATTCAACGCCATGCGTGAAAATTTGGATGATGCTCTAAGAACAAGAGCAAGTTCTGATGCTCAAAAACAAGCAATCAACAGTACTGAATTTGATGATCTTTGGTCAATTATTACCAAAGATGAATCCGGAAAACCTCTTGTTGAAAAATTAAGTATTGTTAAAAAGAATAATGAATGGATCTTCAGTTTTAAAAACAACGTGGGTGAAGACCTTGAAGTTCTGACTTTTGAAAGAACAGCGATTCCCATCGATAACAAAGAACATTCAAATACGCCCGATGAAATTGATGAAAAAATCGCAAACAAAGGTGCCGAAACCGGGCAAAAAGTGGAAGTCTCTGACGGAATTAGACCGGTAAACCGGGAAATTCTAAAAGCGGAAGAAGCCAAAGCAAAAGCAGAAGAAGAAAAAAGAGCTCAAGCGCAAGAAATCCGTGACAGAATCTTTCACAATCCAAACGCGATAGAAGGAAAAATTAAAAGTGGCAAACTACCTGAAACAGCCGGCGACATTTGGGCCGATGCCAATGAGGGTGACACTATTTTAATAAAGAGACCTGTCTCTGGTTATACAGAACCTATCCGTTTAGAATACAAAAACGGACATTGGGATTACGCTGAAAATTTCGATAAAAGCAAACTGAAAGGTGAAGATAAAGAAAAACCAAGAGTACTCGCCTATGATGTTATCAATTACATTAAAAGCGATGAAACGGTTGAAGAAGGACCTTTACCTCCCGAAAAAATAAACGCGCCAATCGGTTACTTTAAAATGACCAAACCCGCAAGCTGGGAAACAATTGCAAGAACCTTCATGTCATCAGGTGAAAAAACACCTCGCGGCGACGAATTTGTGGCAATTGAAGAGCCAAGCGAAACACCCGATCCGAATTCACCGCAAGCTATTTTAGAAAGAGCAGGATACAGCGCAAAAAATGAAACAGATGTAAAAAATTACGCAGCAATCTTAAAACAGTTGAACGATCCAGAAAGTATATATGTATGGGCGGGGATCCCTTATGAATTCAACGCGCGCGAACAACAAGCCGAACTGGTCAAAAAACACAAAAAATTTGAAAAAGAAGCAAGTAAACGTGACATTGAAGACATATATGATACAGCGGAATATCAGTCAAAAATTCTAAGTAAACATTGGGAAAAACTTTATAACAACGACAACTTTCATATTTCCGATGAACTTAAAAAAATCGTTAAAAACGATGATCTTTGGGCTTTATATTGGAATGGTGAACTTGGCAATAAATCAGACATTAAAGATGGTTTCGACATGCTGGGTGTTGACGAATTCCACGCAAGAGACATTTTAAGACAAGCAATCAAAAAAGGTAAAAACGATCGTTTGAATTATGATCATCTTTTGGACGCATTCAATAAAGCGGATAAGCCAATTTTTAAAGATGTTAAAGGGAAAGAAGGAACATATAGAGATTTAAAAAAAGAATACTACTATTACCAAATCGGAAAAAAAATTGATAATGGAGAATCTGTAACCGATAAACAGCGTAAATATTACGAAAAGAAAGGAAGACACAAAAAATATATCGAAGAGCCGAATATTGACCCAAGCAACCGCTACGCGGAACTTGTAAAAGTAATGGAAGGTTCGGCCTTAATTATTGAAGGAATTCAAAATTTAAAACCTGAAATGTCACTTGAAGATGCCGAAGCCAAACTGGAAGCAAGAAAAGAAATAGCAAAAGAAGAAAGAAAAGCAAGAAATCGAGGCGAAGAATTGGAGCGAAATGAATCCCCATACATCAATACAAAAGAGGGCAGATTCTTGCAAAGCATTTTCAGCCCTTATGAAGTAAAACCCCTTGAAGACATTTTAGCAAAAGACAAGGAAAAAGTTTCAAGGGCGGACAAATGGGAAATTCAACATGAATTAAAAGAACAAGGATACAGTAAAAAAGAAAGAAGAAGACTGGCTGAAGAAATGGCCAAGAAAAGTGAATTTGAAGAGCTTCATTCTGAAAGATCAGCTTTTCGAGAAGTGATTTATCGTTCCGAAGTCGGAGGAAAAATCGACAAAAACAAACTTGTTAATGTTATGAATGAATATGCCGGATTCGCATTGGTTGAATTCGCAAATAAAGTAAGACTTGTCGAAGACGCCGACTACGAAGCCGCTTACAAAGGTCTGTCTCGTGACGAGAAAAAACAATTAAAAGATGATCTGGGAATTGACTCAAGAAAAGAATGGAAAGAATTCAAGAGTGATGAAAGAGCAAAAGCAATGGTCGCGAAATTTCACGACACTGAAGTTGAAAGACTGCAAAAAAGATATGGCTTTTCCGACCAAGACATAGCCATGGCAAAGGAACCGACTTTTGTCAGAGAAAAAATGAAAACTTATCAATTAAACAGTTCACTTGAAGTGCCCGGAGGCGACATTGACGCATACAGAAATCTGATTCATGACGGATTCCTTGCTCAAAGAAGATCCGTTGAAACTGTGAAAGAAGCTTCAAGCGAAGCTCCGAAAGAATGGGTCAGCATTAATGAAATTGCCGGCGAAAAATCCCCCGCTACTCGTGAAATCGCCAAGCAACTTTTGCAAAATCCGGAATTCAGAGAATTGTCCGACGAAGACAAAAAAGAAGTTATTAATCAAATTGAAGAACAAATTAATAATGAATTTAAGAGCAATAGACTGTTTGACCTTAATGCGGGTGTCGACGCGGATTCAAAAAGATGGCAGGTTGGAATCAGCAAACCTTTCCATATTGAAAAAATCAATTTGGACATTGCCATCGGTCTTGCCGTTGAACCCGAAACACGTGACGTACTTGCCGGTGTAATGCTAAGCCGAGGCGGTGACATTTCTAAACAATGGTCAGCCGCGGTTCGCGCGGGCGGAGGTGTTTACTTAACCAGAAAAGCGCTGGCCGGTGGTGTTAATGCCGGACTTGCGTGGCATGGAAAAATTAAGCCGGACAAAGCCTCTCAAGCACGCGCTTCATTTGGAGCCGGAATTGGAGGAACCATGGCAATTAATCTGACCGACATTGAACTTGGTCCATATGTTTACGGAGAATATGGTCGATCAAAAAATATTGACGCTCAATATAACGAACTGGTTGCTCGCGAATTTAACAGAACAGGATTCGACGAAGTTGAAAAAGCGGAAGGCGCGGCCGAAAAAGCAGCCGTAATCAAAGCCCTTCCACATGGAATAGGTGAAATGTGTACCGAATTGCAATACAATTTGAACCTTACCGATGAAGAATTGGCAAACTTTTATGAAAACGACCTTAAACCGGGCGTTGAAAGCGTTATTCAAAGCGGTCTTTTACAAAAGAAAGCCAAAGGTATTTCTGAATGGGGTATTGGCGGTACGATTAATCCTATCAGACTTGCCGCTTTGGCAGCCGGTACGACCGCTTTCCCCCCTGCAGGTCCCGCTTTAGCGGTTGCCATGTATGGAAAACTGGGAATTATTGTTGGACGAAAAATCAAACTTCAACGCGAAATAAGCAGTAATATGTCTGATTCTCAACTTGAAGCCGAACAAGAAATGATCAATGAAATCAAAAAAGCTTATCCAACAATTTCAATAGAAATTTCAAGATTCCAAACTCTTGAAAATATGGATGAAGTTAAATCTCGTGAATTCGCGGGGAGCAGTTTTGAAAGAGCCATCGGTGAAAAAGAAGGCCGCAAAGCCGACCACGAAGAATATAGTGAATATAATCCTTCCGAAACGGCTGAATTCAAATCTCTGCAAAGAGAATTCGCCGACAATCACTTCAAGCTTTCAATCGATGAAGAAACAAATATGTACGCTATTGAACCAACCGGAACTGAGCATTACAGAATCTTCATAGATCAATATGCTCCCGAAGGATACGGCTTAATAATAAAAGGGAACAAAATTCTTGTTGCCGGAAAAGAAAATCTTCACACATTACATATAAAGAGATTCGATGTTACCTATCCCGGTGAAACTGAAAAAGCCGTGCAACACACGTTAATTACTATTTCAGATAATCCCGAACGAACCATGGGGCACATTGCCGAATCAGATTCATTTATTGATAGAGAATTCGACAACACTACATTGCAACACGAAAATCCAAAAGAAGTCGGGTCGTCCGGCAGAATCATGACTCTTGCCGCTTACAAAAAACTGCCTGCAGAAAAACGAGAAGCTTTCTACACAGCTCAAGATAGAGCTCCAAGTGTGGTCGAAAGAGAAGAAGAACAAAAACGAGAAGCTGAATTTCTTGCCCTTTCAGATCGCGCGGCTTCACAAGTTCGTACTTTGGAAAATTCTATCAGCCTTGAAGGTTTACCGGTTGCTCCGTCTGCATTCCTTGAAAAATACAGAGACAAATATCGTTCACTGACAACTTATCCTTCCAGACAAAAGCTCGATGAGCTAACAACTGACATTCGAAAAGAAAATCCTGAAATCACAATCGATCAAATGATCGTTTATAAAGAAGAACTTTTCCATGAAAGTATGAGCGAACAACGTGAAGCAAGCCGTGAAAAAACAATAGACAAACGTTTGGACTGGGCAAAGAAAGACATTTACATGCCTTTCTTCAGAAAAGGTCTTGAAAAACTTGGTGCCGAGGCTCCCGAAGGAATCACGGCGGAAATGCTGGCCGACGATTTCATTGAAACCATTCGCGGAACTGTAAAGGAAAAAGAAGACACCAGAAAAGTGGAACCGGGTGCTTCACTGTTTACAGCTGTCGGAACCTATGACGCCGAAGGTATTAGAAAAGTGGAGGCCGCGTCCGGACAAAACGATGACTTATTATTCACTGAAGCATACAACTATAAACAATTCCTTTATCGTGAAGATGATCCAAAAGCGCAAACAATCGCCAAAATTTTAATTTTGGAACATAGCGAAATCCCAACTGAAAATAAGACTTTCCTTGAAAGCCGCATGGCCAAAAAACTTTACGATATGAGCACGCAAGAAATTGCCAACCCTCTTATTGAAGTGCTTGGACCGCAAGATTTCGAAAAACTGATTGCCGCGTATGACGCTCTTGAAAATGGCCGGGACATTCCGGCTACATCCATTGACGTTATAGAAGAATTCAAAGAAGTAGCCAATATGATCCGCGAAGCGCAACTGGGTGAAGGTTTACCTGTTGAAATTGACGGCAAACCGGCGTACGGCGTTTGGATTCAAGATTATTTCTTCGTTATAGAAACCGATGAACTTACCAGTGGTATTTATGAATACTGTAGTAACCCGTCTGCTTTATATAACGAAACCATTTACGCGTTTAAAGCTGAAGCGGTTAAAACACCCGTTCCCGTTGAAGGATCAGTTTCATCTGCCGCAGCGGCGCCTTACATTCTTGAAAGCAGAACAGCCGTTGTCAGATCAATCGGACTTACGGGAGTTGTTACCAAAGAATTTAAACCTAAGGAAAAAGCGGAACAAGAACCTGAAGGTGGTCCGGGTGGAGAAGTTGAACAAGAAGCCGGTGATATAGAAGGTGGGACTACCGAAACTCCAGGTGCAGTAGACACAGGACTGGGTGAAGGTAACAAAGCACCGGAACCTTTAAGCGCAGAAGAGATCAATAAACTTCAGGAAGCTGACAATACAGCTTCTACAGGACAATCTGAGCCACCGCCCCCTACTACAAAACCCGAAGACCAAGCGTCCCCTGATTCATTCGCTTTATAATTTATAAAATATGAAAAACAAAAAAATAAAATTAATCATCGTAATACTACTTATCATAGCAATTGGAACAGTTGTTTATATGAATTTGCAAAAAAATAACACCATTAATTCAAGTGAAACTGTGGAAGTACAAACAGTTGAAACAGGCTTATCAACAAATGGTGCAGGACTTACAGAATTATAAAAACAAAAAAAATAACAAAACACAAAATGAAAAAAAACAGAATTCTAAAACGAGTTCTCATTCCTATCACACTATTTGCAACTCTAATTATAGGTGCTCAAATAGCGTCAGCATCCAGGATGATAATTCCAAGACAACTTTGTTCTCTTGCTACATATCCGTTTAATCCAACTTCAACAGGAATTTGGGGAAGTGCTCTACAACCATATGTAAATACACTTTCAGATGCGGTATGTAAAAATCATGTTACTGTTCCAAGTTCAACACCATTTACATCTACGTCTTTTTCACCACAACCTGTTGAAATTACCAATGACTTACCTTTGGCAAGTGGATCCGAAAACATAAAAGGATTAATAGCAAAACATATTCACTCACATTTCAACGACTCTCTTGAAGATAGCAATTATTATTTTCATCATATCGTTGCCGAATTTAAAATAAATTTCTCCCCTGATACAAAACAAAATATTAAGCTCGACGAAGTAACTTGCGATACACCTGTACCTCCCGGGACTTCACAAACAACCAAAGACCAAATTGTCAGTATATTAGGAGACTGTAACGGTTATTTCCCAAGCCTTTGGGGAGGGACAAGAGTTAGTAAAGATTCAAACGGAGTGACTTGGAAATTCTGTCAGGATTCAAGTTGTGATTTTCCATATATTTACGGTAAAAATCCAACCCTTGACCCATGGATTAGAGAACAAAGCGGCAATAGCAGCTACAATTCTTCCAATGAAGACTTTAGAAAAATGCAATTCGCGGTAAATCTTCCAACAAAAGAACTAGATCAAGAAGCTTGGAGTGCAACAACAACTTCTCAAGTTTTATTAAGAGATTATCGCATTAAAAAAACAGACAACACTGAATACTTAACAAGATATTCAAATCAAGTTGGTGACGACGCGACCGGCTGGTATCCAATTGAATCACTTTCAGGATACCAAGAACAAGGTGTTACACGTGGCAACGCAACCAGACCATTCTACTGGTTCCCTATCGGTACAGTAAGTTCGGTTTGGAGACAACCGGAAACTACAACCTCCAATTTATATTGTGATCAAATTGAATTAATCGCTCCTGAAAACGGCAGACTTGATGCCGACGGAGAAACAGATATTCAACTGCGTGTAACAGCCGAAGACACAGACGGAAATCCTGTTGATGAAAGAATATACACCAGAGTAAGCTTTGAAGTTGAAGAAGGTGAAGGAACATTTGAAGATGACCGACCACAAGTTTATACGGGCGAAGAATATACTAATACATTCACTACTTCATCTGCGGAAGCAACAACAGTACGAGCTTATGTTGATTTCTTTGACGATGCCGACACAAGACTTGAAAGACCGGGTAAACCCGACAGTGAACCTGATTGTGTAACCGGTTTAACTCTTGTACCCGAAGAAGAAAATCCATATATATGTAAATCAATAGAACCTGTTGAACCACCACCTTTTGCTTTGCAAGCACCCGGTACATCACCATTGGCTGTGACAGTAAACATTACAAACGCGGACGGTACACCAACCAGCGAAACGTTTGAAACAACAGTAAACTGGGTGGCGCAACAAAACAGTGGCGAATTCACACAATCAAGCGAAACTAAAAATAACGACGAAACATTTAGAAGCACATTCAATACAGACCAAGACAGCGCCAGCGCAATTGTAAGAGTCACCGAAATTGACGGACCCGTTACATTGGAA
The DNA here is from genome assembly GCA_014729615.1 of Candidatus Peregrinibacteria bacterium. GTDB lineage: Bacteria > Patescibacteriota > Gracilibacteria > UBA1369 > UBA1369 > WJJQ01. The sequence goes on from WJJQ01000066.1 coordinate 7,733, forward strand.
GGCACAGAGTGCGCGGACGGATTACAAATCCCCCCCGAAACAGAAGGAGGGCAATGTTTAGAACTTGAAGTAAGTGCGGACAACGAAATTAATGTTGGCGATTCAATTTTAGTTTCTCCTAGCAGAGTTCTATATTCTGCCCCTCAACCAGAAACTGTACAAATTCAGTGGTCTGTGAATGGAGACTCTGACTTAACTCCATTAATTACAACAGCAACAAGGGGACTAACCCCCCCCTGCCCGGTGTTTGATGAAAACCCGGCTGACACGGGTGCTCCCGTTTACTGTTCATACTTCTTTACAGGAAACAATGAAGGTGACTCACTAACATTGGAAGCCGATCCAAATACTCCTTTCAATGATGATTGTACATATGAAATCACCGTTGTTAACGATGAAGGAGACAATGTCTGTGAAGACCTTACCATAACACAACCCGATGAAATTGAACTTAGTGAAGACAATGACATTGAAGTGGAAGTAACTTTTGAAGACGGTCAAGATTATGAAATTGAAGTAACTTTTGATGGTTCAAACGGTGAATTCGATGAAAACAATGACGACACATATGTCATCAGACAATCCAGTGCGGACATATTTGAAGCAACCTTTGTTCCGGATAATGATGCAAGCAGAGCCGGTGTTACAGCCAAAGTTACAGAAATCTTTGATGATGCCAGAAACAGCAATGCTTGTGAAGACGGTGATGAAGTAAGCACTCCCGACGATGAATGTGAATATCTTGAAATAGAAGTCCGTGGCGATGAGGTTTGTATTGAAGAAATTGGTCCAAGCGACTATGAAGACACTTTCATTTTCGAAGAAAACGGATACACAGTTGAAAAAACAACAGTTATTGATGATTGTATTTCATACGATAGAAATGCCACATACTATGTTTACGCGGAAAATGCCGAAAAAGTATGTAACGATAGAATCGAACCAAGCCCCGAAAGACCACCCGAGCTATTTAAAGAAATAAAAGTTGGTAATACTTATACGCGTAGCCCTCTAACATTAAGTCATCAAATTGAAAACGTACCGATTTATTACAGATTAACTATAGTACCATACGGTACGACAACTACAACTTTAACCGATGACATTGGTAAAGGATTCATTGAAGCTGAAATTCTTCCCGTTGATGCGGAAGGCCAGCCTTCGCCCGGCAGAATAGATTACCGAGGAATCACGTCAATTAATGAAGATGGTTTTGGAAGGCTTGAAAGCTGCGAACCACCTGACGATGGCGAAGAAGATTACGACCCTGAACACTGTTATTTTGGAGATCTAGGTTCACCATCTGGTATTACCTTAGTACAAGTTGATGGTAGAGTCACAATTGAATATGAAGCAGTTTTAGTAGAGTCAGGATTAACCAATGAAATATGTCGAAACGGACAAGTTTGTCAGGAAAAATATTCAAACAAATCTCGTCTAAAAAAAGTCATTGTAAATGAAAAAGAATATTCTGGTGAGCTACCTTATAGTAACGAAACAATTGTACAAATTTTCTGTCAGTACATTTTAACCAGAGCGGCCGGTGACATCTTCCTCGAAACCGACTTACGCTATGGTATCGACATTAATATTTGTACGGATTATTCAACCACACCGGGACTTGTTGTTACACCCGGTCCACCAACACCCGGAGAATTAAGTAAAACCGGTAAACGTGCTGAACTCCAAACAATCAGCCATGAAATATGTAGCCAGGGACAAGAAGAAGGCATTGTTGGCGGATTATACGGAAGTGACGTTTCTGAATTATCAAGTACTATCTGTGAAGTAAAACTTCAAACAGGATCCCCTTGGAGACAATCTTACATTACAAATAATATTACAGAAAACAAAACTCGCGTATCCAGATGGGGTGCCGACCCAACATTACCCGCCGACATTGGCTCATTATTAAACACCGCTCCTGATCAAGAGGTTTACCACGTAAATCAAAACTTACGAACTACCGGGCCGGTTGCGCTGGACGACGGTACGGGAGCCAAAACGTTTATCATTGAAGACGCGGATCTTTACATAGATCACAACATTACTTACACCGGTATCTGTCCGGCAAACGTTAAACCATGTAACGTACGAGACACTGCTTCTATAGCCTTCATCGTACTTAACGGTAGCGTTTATGTTGATCCAAGCGTAACAGACATTGCCGGCGTATTCTTTGTACAGGAAGGTGACCGAGCAAACAGCGGTCAATTATTTAGCGGAACTGTTCAAGGCGAACAATCGTTACAGCCATTAACAATTAACGGTTCTGTTTATGGCGACATTGAAGCTCTTTTCAGAGACAGAGTCTTTGCCGGTGATCCATCAAAAGACGAGGGAGGTATTACTATAAGATTCGATCAAAGAATTCTTCTAAACACACCTCCCGGACTTCGCGACGTACTTGATTTAAGTCAAACCGAAGTCGCTCGTTAAATAAATTAGGCGTTAGGCACCATGACCCAAAAATCCCTTCCCTCATCTCGTCGGAAGGGATTTTTATTCTTACTGGGTATGGCCGCTTACCGGGTATTCTTACTGGGTATAGCCGCTTACCGAGTATTCTTACTGGGTATGGCCGCTTACCGGGTGTCCGAAAG
>WJJQ01000007.1 GCA_014729615.1 Candidatus Peregrinibacteria bacterium
ATGCGAATTTGAGCAATACCCAGAATGTGGTCGTCGACATCGACTCCCGGACCGGAGCCCCTACCATCTTCGTAGAAAAAGAAGTAGTAGATGACGTTATCGATCCCCGTACCGAGGTCCGCTTAGATGAAGCGCTTCGCAACGACGAGGACGCGGAAATGGGCGATCTGGTGATGATCGACAGCACTACCGCCAGCTTCGGGCGTATCGCGGCGCAAACGGCCAAACAAGTTCTGCTACAACGCGTGCGAGAAGCCGAGCGAGAACAATTGTTTGAGGATTTTTCTGGGCGAGAGGGCGAATTGGTCAACGGCACGGTGCAAAGCATTAGCGGCCAACACATCACTATTGGTCTAGGACGCACTGAGGCGATCTTGCCGAAGAGCCAACAGGTGCCGGGTGAGCGATACCGGGCGCACGACAAGATTCGGGTGTACGTACTGGAAGTACGGCGCACCAATCGGGGGCCGCAAATTTTTGTGAGTCGGAACCACCGCCATCTATTGCGGCGCTTGCTAGAGCTAGAAGTGCCGGAAATTTATAATGGCCAGGTGGAGATAAAAAGCATCGCCCGCGAGGCGGGGCAGCGCTCTAAGGTAGCGGTGCAGGCCTTGCAGCCCGGCGTCGATCCCGTAGGCGCCTGCGTCGGAATGCGCGGCGTCCGCATTCAAAGCATCGTGCGCGAGTTAAACGACGAGAAAATCGACGTGATCGAATGGGATCCGGATCAGCATCAGTTCATTGCCAAAGCGCTTAGTCCGGCGCGCGTTTCCCAGGTGTTCTTGGAGGATCATCCTGATAGCGGCAAGACCGCTATCGTCATTGTGCCGGATGACCAACTTTCGCTGGCCATCGGGCGCGAGGGACAAAACGCGCGACTGGCCGCGAAACTGACCGGCTGGCGTATCGATATCCAAAGCCTGACCGAATCGGCTTCGGAAGCGTTGGAGAATCTGCACCATCCCGCCGTGGAATCGGATCTGGTCGGAAACAAGGATTTCCTAGAGCAGGTGAATCTGATTCTGGAGAAGAAAGCGGCGAACCGGCCGGTGACCTCGGAAGATTACCGGGTGCTGGAACGGTTGGTAAGTAACATACTCGGTGATGTGGCGGAAGCGCGAGCGGAAGAATTTGAAGCGTTGCGCCAGACACGCAAAGCGGCGCGAGCACAGGTGCCGCCTCAGGCCTGGGAACAATCGTTGGACGTGTTGGATTTGCCCGGCCGGATTCACAATTTGTTGTTGGATAACAACTTGGAAACGGTGGGCGACGTTCTATTTAATCTGGCCTTGGGAGAGGATGAGACGTTCCTTTCCTTCAACGGATTTGGTGAGAAGGCCTTGGATACGGTGAAAGAACAAGCAGCTGAGTATATGTCGAGCGTGTCTTTGCCTGAAGCCGAAGAAGCGGAAGAAGAGCCGGCCGAAGCTATCAGCGATGCCGAAGCAGAAGAGGCCGTCGCGGAGGTGGAAGCGGTTGAAGAGGACGAAGTGGAAGTTGCGCCGGAAACGGCCGTTGCTGCCGAAGCGGAAGAAGCGGAGGCAGCCGAAGAAGTAGAAGAAGTTATCGAAGAGGAAGCAGAAGAAGCCGAAGAAGTCGAAGAAGAGGAAGAAATCCCTGCCATCGACGACCTCTCCAGATCCTTACTCGATATGGAAGAGGAGGAAGAGGAAGAAGAGGAAGAGGAACCTCAGATCGTCGTGGTGCGCAAACCGGCTCGCTCCGGCGCTCAAGAGCGAGAAGAAGAGGAGAAGCAGGATAAAGGTCGTCGCCTCGTTTTCGATGAAGATATGGGCGAAGTCGTTATCAAGCGTAAGCGGAAACGCGGTCGGCGCCGTCCTGAATGGGAAGAGTACGATCTAGATGAGCTAGATGAGGAATTGTAGCGTGACAGGGATTGATCATGCCTGAGGGCGTGACCGGCCCAATCGTGGCGCGACACAGATGGCTAAGAAAAAGGTAAAGAAGAGGCGGCCAAGACGAATCCCGCAGCGGATGTGCGTCATATGCCGCCAGCGATTTGACAAACGACGACTGACACGCCTGGTGCGCACGCCAGACGCCGGTGTGGTCGTAGATGTCACCGGCAAACGAAATGGGCGTGGCGCTTATTTATGTGACCAACCAATCTGTTGGCAGAAGGCGCTGGCTAATATTCGCATTTTAGATAAGGCGCTCCGGACCACAATCACAGAAGCGGAGAAGGAGGCAATTGCTGCCCACCAACCGAATTCGTCCCCCACGCCGTAATGATTGGGTAGAAACCGGGTTTTTAACTTGTAAAGCTTTCTAAGTTAATACACCGTAAATTAAGTCTCTCGAACCTCCGGGAGGTTGAAATTCGCTTTTTTTCTTCGATTTGAGACGCTAAACCTCCCGGAGGTTGATCAAGGATAGATTTGTTTACAGTGTAGTAAGAGCGAGAGGAAAGACCGATTAGATGGGCAAAAACCCGGGTTTTTGTGTGTGCCGGGTGGCGAGTTGAGAAGATACCGGTTAGGAAATAAAAACAGTGGTGAAACGGCCGTTTCCCATTGTAGGAAGGAAAGTATGGCAAAGACACAAACGCTAATTGAAGTACCAGCATTCATCACCGTCCGCGAATTGGCCGAAATCATGGACGTCAGTCCTATCGAAGTGATCAAGCAGTTGATGAAAAACGGCATCATGGCCAACATCAACCAGCAAATCGACTTCGACACTGCTGCCATTGTGGCGGAAGAGATGGGCTACGAAGCCGTCCCGGTGCAAGAAGAGGTAGAAGAGGAAGAGGAACTGGAAGAACAACCGGCCTGGCGCCAAGTATTGGCGGAAGAAGCCGAGGCCGACCTGGTTTCCCGTCCTCCTGTGATCACCATGCTCGGTCATGTCGATCATGGCAAGACTTCTCTGCTAGATGTGATCCGGAAGGAAAACGTGCAGGCGGGAGAAGCCGGGGGAATCACGCAGCACATTGGCGCTTATCAGATCACTCACGACGAAAAATTGATCACATTTCTCGACACGCCGGGGCACGAGGCCTTCACGGCAATGCGTGCCCGTGGCGCTCAGGCGACTGACATCGCCATTCTGGTGGTGGCCGCTGATGATGGCGTCATGCCACAGACGCGGGAAGCTATCGATCACGCTCAGGCCGCCCATGTGCCGATCGTGGTGGCCATGAACAAGATCGATCTACCCACCAGCAACGAGCCAATGGTGATGCAACAGTTGGCCGAAAACGGCCTGGTGCCGGACGAATGGGACGGCGATACATTGGTGATTCCCGTTTCCGCCAAGGAAGAGTTAGGAATCGATGATCTATTAGAAGCGATTTTGCTGGTGGC
>WJJQ01000067.1 GCA_014729615.1 Candidatus Peregrinibacteria bacterium
CATATGAAAGAGTTTTAGCCACCAAATCGAGTAATGTCTATTACTACATAAAACCTATTTGGATTTATCTGGAAAGGCTTGAAAAGCCGAAAGAAGCTTTAAGGCTGGCTAATCAAGCTATTGCTCAATACCCTACGGAAGCCATGAGTTATAACCTGGTAGGATGGGCAAAAATATACGAAGATGATTTTGAACAAGCTGAAGATTTCCTTTATAAAGCAAAAGCGATAGACCCGAATTTAGACGCTGTTTACCTAAACTACGGCACTTTAAAAGAAAAACAAGGCCTTTTATCCGAAGCTATAAAACTTTATAAAAAAGCCTATGACCTGGGTGATGGAAATTCAATAAGTGAAGCCGCAAACGCAAAATACAAAAGCATAATTGGCAAAATAAGAGAAATGGATTATGCTACTGTTAATGCAAACGTACTTCAAACAAGCAATTAAATTAATCAACAAATCCCATGATTGAAAGTATATTTTTTTCACTGTTAATATTTTTCTTCGGAGCCAGCCTTGGAAGTTTCATTAGCGTTTTAAATTACAGAATTAAAAACAATAAAAAAGGTATACTTTTAGGATACTCTGTTTCCGAACATACGGGCAGAAGATTAAAAACATGGGAATTAATACCCATTATCAGCTATACCATTCTGGGCGGAAAAGACAGAGTTACAAAAAAACGCATTTCTCCTCATTACATTTTTCTGGAAATTATAACAGGCTTAGTGGTTTTATGTGTCTTCCTTAAATTTCCTTTTTTAAATGTAATACCAATATTATCGGAACCGGTGTTCATGTGGAACATGTTCCTACCATTTTGCTTTTATACAATTTACAGCATTTTCTTAATTGCCGTATTTTTTTATGATCTTCAAAACAAAGAAATTCCCGATTTATATTTATGGCCTTTCTTTATAATTGCGGTTGCCGGAACATTCATACTTGGTACTCCGACAATAATTGATGCATTCGTCGGTCTTGTCATTGCCGCCGGATTTTTTGGCAGTCAGCACTTTTTATCCAAAGGAAAATGGCTTGGAGACGGTGACTTATATTTATCACTGAGTTTAGCCGTAATTCTGGGCTGGAAACTATTCATAGTAGCCGTCATTGCGGCTTATTTCAGTGGCGCAATTATTAGCATAATTTTACTGACAACCAAAAGCAGTAAATTAAAATCAGCAATTCCATTTGGCCCGTTTCTTGTAATAGGAGCCTTTGCCGCCATTTTCTTCGGCAACGAAATTATAAGCTGGTACTTGTCTACAATTACGTTTTAACCTTTTGCCTGATTGGCAACCTTTTCCGCGGCGGCTTCAATTTCCTCCTGATCTCCAAGGTAATAATGCTTAATGGGAGTCAAATCATCCGCCAGTTCATAAACAAGAGGAACTCCAGTCGGAATATTCAAACCCGGAATATCTTCATCGGATATTTTGTCCAAATACTTTACCAGCGCGCGCAAACTGTTGCCATGAGCTGAAATAATAATTTTTTTACCTGCTTTAAGACTTGGAACAATTTCTTCATTCCAATAAGGTAAAAATCTTTCGACAGTATCTTTCAAACACTCCGCGAGCGGCAATTCATCATCACTTAAATCTTTATATCTGGGATCATGCCCCGGATACCTTGGATCGTCTTTAGTCAATTCCGGCGGGCGAACATCGTAGCTTCTTCGCCACATGTGAACGACATCTTCGCCTTCTTTTTTAGCCGTTTCCGCTTTATTTAAGCCTTGCAAAGCGCCATAATGACACTCATTCAATCTCCAGCTTTTCAACACGGGAATCCACATTAAATCCATTTCATCCAATGCTATCCAAAGCGTTCTGATAGCTCTTTTTTGCAATGACGTATATGCCACATCAAATTCAAAACCTTCTTTTTTTAAAATTTTACCGGCTTCATGAGCTTCTTTATAACCTTTCTCAGTCAAATCAACATCTGTCCAACCGGTAAATTTATTTTCTTTATTCCAAAGACTTTCACCGTGTCGTAACAAAACCAGTTTAATAGGATCTTTCATATGAAAAAATTAAGGACACTATTTTAATATCATGAGCTTTGAGTACTGTAAATAAAATGATAAACTATATCGCGATATGTAAATATGAAATTATAAATATGAAAGCCGTTATTCTAGCAGGTGGAGCAGGCAGCAGACTTTGGCCGCTGAGCAGAGATTCGAAACCTAAACAATTTCAATCAATTACCGGGTACAAAACTATGTTACAGGAAACTGTGGAAAGAATTGATTTTCTAAAACCGGAGGAAATTTATATTTCCACCAACAGCAAATATTTAAATCTGGTTAAAACTCAGGTTGCTGAATTCAAAATCCCGGAAGAAAACATTATTATTGAGCCTTGTTTAAAAGACACAGCTCCGTGCATTGGTCTTGCGGCAACATACATTGCAAAAAAACATCCCAATGAAACAATGTGCGTAATTTACGCCGACCACCTCATTCAAGACAAAGACGAACTTGTTGAAAAATTAAAAATTGCCGAAAAAGTGGCCAACGAAGAAAACACGCTTAACATTATTGAAGTTAAAGCAAAAACCCCCAATGTTAATTTAGGCTACGTCAAAATTGGGCGTTCCATTAAAGAAATAAATGGCACGGAAATTTATACTTTTGAAGGATTTACCGAAAAACCGGACCTTGCAACCGCAAAAAAATTTGTAGAATCATTTAATTATTTATGGAACACCGGTTTATACGTATGGAGAGTTGATACAATCCTAAAA
>WJJQ01000068.1 GCA_014729615.1 Candidatus Peregrinibacteria bacterium
AGATAAACGACCAAATTAATGAAAACTAATGTCCACACAATGGTTTCAGCTCTTAACGAAGGGCTACGACAAGAAATGAAGCGCGATTCATCGGTGCTTTTGTATGGTGAAGATGTCGGGAAAGTCGGTGGTGTTTTTCGCGTAACCCAGGGCATTCAAAAAGAGTTCGGCGAAAAAAGATGTTTCGATTCACCTCTGGCGGAAGCGGGAATAATTGGTACGGCAATCGGTTTGGCCATAAACGGTATGAAACCTGTTGTTGAAATGCAGTTTTCAGGATTCTTCTACGAAGGATTCGCACAGGTTTATTGCCACGCGGCCCGCATGCGCAATCGTTCACGCGGACGTTTTACAGTACCAATGGTAATTCGCATGCCTTTTGCGGGAGGAATCCGAGCGCTTGAACATCATAGTGAATCGACCGAAGCCATTTTAAGTCACATTCCGGGATTAAAAGTGGTCGTTGCCTCAACACCCTTTGACGCTAAAGGTTTAATTACTTCAGCTATCAGAGATCCCGACCCCGTAATTTTCATGGAGCCGAAACGTGTATACAGAGCACTAAAACAAGAAGTCCCCGAGCAACAATATTCCATTCCAATCGGTCAGGCGGCGGTATTGCAAGACGGAACCGATTTAACGATTTTCAGCTACGGTTCAATGTTGCATCAGGTTTTTAAAGCAATGCCAAAACTGAAAGAGCAAAATATATCCGCTCGCGTAGTTGATTTACGCACAATTTCTCCATTGGACACAAAAACAATTCTTGAATCCGCCGAAAAAACCGGACGCGTTGTAATTGTGCAGGAAGCGGCCAGATCGTTTGGAGCATCATCTGAAATTGCGACCCTTATTTACGAAAATTCCTTCGGCAAATTAAAAGCACCGATTGAAAGAGTTACAGGATACGACATTCACATGCCTTTACTGCGCCGAGAAAACATTTATCTTCCGGACGAAACGAATATAATGGAAGCGGTTAAAAAAGTATTAAACAAATAATCATGGCTTTTGAATTCAAATTTCCCGATGTCGGCGAAGGCATTCACGAGGGGAAAATCGTAAAATGGCTGGTAAAAGAAGGAGACGAAATCAAAGCGGACGATTCTATCGCCGAAGTTGAAACCGACAAAGCGGTTGTCGAAATTCCTTCTCCCGTAACCGGAAAAATCGTAAAAATAACTCACAGCGAAGGCGATACCATTAACGTAGGAGAAATTCTTGCTACAATCGAAACAGCTGATCAACCAACCAAAGAAGAGGAAAGCAGTGACAATTCCACCGGAGTTGTCGGTCAAATTGAAGAAGCCACCGGAGGCATTATGCAAGCCCCCGTTTTAAACATGTCCGGCGCGGTTTTCGATAATGCGGAAGCACTTGCGGCTCCGGCCACTCCCATAGCGGCTGCCGAACCTGTCAAAAACGAGAGCGAGAACGGCGGAGGAGGAGGACACAATGTTGTCGATAAAAGTTTTAAAGCGGTTAAAAAATACGACATGTTCGGTTACATTGACCGCATCCCTTATAACGGCATGCGCAAAACCATCGGCGAAAACATGGCCGCATCGGTTCGCGAAATTCCCCACGTTACACACACCGACATTACAGATGTAACGGCATTGGTTGAAATACGCGCCGCAAAAAAAGCCGAAGCCGAAAAAGCGGGAGTACATCTTACATTTTTGCCATACATCATCAAAGCTATAATTGCCGCACTTCAAAAATATCCCGTACTCGCGTCGCATCTTGACGAAGAAGAAGGGCAGATCATTGTTAAAAAATACATGAATATAGGACTCGCAGTCGACACCGAAGCCGGTTTAATGGTCCCTGTAATAAAGGGAGCCGATCGCAAAGATTTATTTAAAATAGCGGGCGAAATTACCGAACTCGCCGAAAAAGCCCGGGACCGAAAGCTCAACGCAATGGACATGAAAGGCGGCTCTTTCACCCTCACTAACGTGGGCTCAACACGCAGTGGTTGGTTTTTCACCCCCGTCATCGCGCCCGGCCAATCAGCCATTTTAGGTACAGGCAATATCATCGATATGCCAATGGTTATTGACGGAGAAATAAAGGCGCGCAAAGCGCTCCCACTTTCTTTAAGTTTCGACCATCGCGTTTGCGACGGCGCCATGGCCGCTCTTTTCACCAAAGAAATCAAGGACCAACTCGAAAACCCGACGGGATTAGAGTAGAGGGACTGTCATTAAGTATATTAGTTCCGCATCACTCAACTCTCCCCAGATTACCGGGTATGGGGGAGGTTGGTAACATCAAAGAACCAAGTTTACATGAGTCAACTGTCAAAATCGCCACGGCCACGCTCCGCGTACTTTGCTACCGCATTTCGTTCCACATTTTGTCGCCATAACGCTCTACGGCTAATTCATGAGCACGTTGCATTTCAGCCAAAGTTAAATCGCCTTCTTCCCATTTTTTTCCGGTTAGAAAACCCTGCACCAATGCTTTGTAAAGATCAGCCATTTCAAGTTCAGGCTTAAGAGCACGAACGCAACTTACGCGGTCTTCGACCGCGGCAATCATTTTATCCGCGATTTTCGACTCTCCCACTTTCAGCAAAGAAAACATTTTTTTAACATCAACGTCATACAAAACAGTTCCATGCTGAAGCAAAACACCTTTGCGGCGTGTTTGAGCGTTCCCGCTTATTTTACGACCATCCGCGCTCAAAACAATATCGTTAATAGGTTTAAATTCAGCTTCAATATCAATTAAGCGCAATGATTCAATAATCCACCCGCAAATTAACCTATATGAATCAATAATACCTTTGGGGAAAATATTTTCCGGAGCAATTACGCTGTAAGTGATTTCGCCGGTAGGGTCATGATACACGGCTCCGCCCCCCGTTCTTCTTCGCACATAATCCACCCCCTGTTTCAAACAAGCGCTCAACGAAACTTCATCTCTCAAACTCTGAAAATAGCCGATCGAAACAGCACCGGGACTCCATTTATAAAAACGAATGGTCGGCGGCACCTCACGAGAAGCAACAGCTTCGGAAATAGCTTCATCAACTGCCATATTCATGTTGGCATCATGGGTTTCAAGTGCAATAACTCTCCAATTACTCATAAAATTTTTTTTATAAAACGAATTTAATAACAACATTTTACACAAAAAAATACAATAGCAATTGCTTCGAATCCACAAAACATTTACCATGGAGCAAATATATTTACCGCAACAATCATGGAAGCACGGCAAAAATTCGCAGAAAAAAAGATCCCCGGAGGAAAATTATTAAAGGTAAAATACGAGCTCAATCCCGACACTCAAACAATTCAAAACATTAGCATTAACGGTGATTATTTTCTTCATCCCGAAGACACCATTACAGCAATTGAATCCGCTTTAAACGGCACCGCTCTCGCCGAATCAAAGGAAGCCATTGCAAAAACCATTACAGACGAACTTACCAAAAACAATGCTTCATTCATTGGTGTTTCATCGGATGACATTGCGGAAACAATAAAAGAAGCCGCTTATCCAACTACCGAATAAGATACTTAAGATCCAATTGCATTATTATTTCTTACGCGGCGCCTTTTTTTTAACACTCTTACCCGAGCTCTTTTTTGCGGCCCGTGAAAGATTGCTTCCTTGCTTTTTAGCGTATTTACCTACATTTTCAGCAGCCTTTTGAGCACCCTTGCCCGCTTCTTCGGCAATGTCACCCAAAATCACTTTGATTTCATCCCAGTCACCTTTAAAAATGGATTCCAATTTCTTTTCCATTTTTTTGTCTACCCACTTTGCTTTTCGGGCTCTTTCAAGTACATCGTCAACAGCTTTTAAATATTTTTTTTGCACTGCCGCACTTGTTTTCTTCAAATTTTCTTTTTCAAGGGACTGCAAAATCGCGCTTCTAAGATCCATGTAAGTGGCTACAGTTTCATCTGAAACTTCACCCCAAACTTCTTTTACACGTTTTTCCACTCTCGATTTTGTTTCACGGTACATTTTTGCAAGCTGATTAAATTTCTTTTTTGCGGCTGTATCCACTTGCTCTTTATGCGTGGCATAATAACCCGCGCCCGCCGCCAAAGCGGCACCTAGTGCCAAAGTTAACAAAAGACCGTGACCACCCTTTTTTTTGCAGTCAGCGTCTTTTTCATGATCGCAATTTTGATCTGTACAATTTTTCGGATTTTTCTTAGCCATATTTATATGGTTACATATTGAATATAATCAGTATAAAGCATAGGAAAAACATTCACAAATTAATTGTCGCAATTGTCACCGTTATAGCAGCGCTTGTTAAAAAACTTTTTAAGCTGTTAGCTTATTGATAAACACATTGTCGTTTACCTGTCTGTTTACGGAATCAATCATATCCCATCCTTCATCTAATTCCGCTTCTTCAACCTGCGCTTCCGTCATGTTAATAATTCTGTTGGCCTCGGCAAGTTTTTCGGCATTTGTTAATTTTCCAATCACCGTACCGTTTTCCAAAGGATTGATTTCCACCTCATTCAAACGTAAACCTGCAAACAATTCCTCAATTTTTTCTTGTTGCCAGGCAGTTTTACATTCCTTAATGAATCCGTTCAAAAGAGCGGTTCTGCAACCTCCCGGAACATCGTCTCTTAATGGAGGAATACATACTTCACCTTTTGCTTTTAAAGATCCTTTTCTGTCTGATGCAATAGTTTTCGCCCACTCTGCAAGTTTTTCTTCTTCTGTAAGGAACTCATCCCAATCAAGATCAATCTTTTCAAGTTCTTTAGCTTGAGCTGTCTGTGCCGCCTTTACTTTGTCGGCTTTTTCCTTTCTGTCAAACTCATCCCAATCCATTTCAAGTTTTGCATACGCGCTTCTTGGTGTCGCCGCTTTTCTTGCGCCCGGAACTTTATTATTGATTTTACCGTATTCCTCACGTGATTCATCGGTAGAAGGAGCCAAATCCTGAACTTTAATGTCAGGCCCCTCTTCCAAAATTTCATCGTATTTACTGTCAACTTTCGCAACTGCTTCATTTACTTCCTCGGCAAAAACAAATTCTCCAAGTTTCATGGTTAAAGCATTTACTCGGGGATCAGTTTTTAAAGGCACTGATTCAAAGGTTGAGCTTGTGTGAATATTTGTATCTTCTCCACCCAAAGTGACCGCAAGATTCTCACCAAATTTTTTGTCTGCGGCCGCTTCAACATTAACCGGTTCTCCGTTTTCGTCAAAATTTTCATCGACTTTCGCTTTCGCGGCAACTACTGGCTCATTTTTTTCCACCCATTTTTTCTCTGAAGTTTCTTCATCTGTTTTGAATTCACTTCCAAGATAAGATTCATAAGCTTTATCAACTTCCTGTACCGCCACGGTGTAATATCCCTTTCTTTTTTCCAGTTTTGCCTCTAGTTTGGGATCATCCGCGCTTACAGGAAATGTGGCATCCGCGAACCGGGTGACAATTTGTTCACCGATTGCTTGTCCTTTTGAATCAAATTGTTTGTTTACCACGTCATCAATTCTTGGATATTCCACTGCCGCGACTTTAATTGCGTTTCCTTTTGCTTCTTTAAGTTCTTCAACTTTTTCAATGGCGACGGCTCTTCTCCATTCCGTGTCGGCTTTTTCTAGGTTAGCTTTTAAAGCCAATTCCGCTTCGTTGGCTTGATCCATCAAGTCTTTCGCGTTTGCTTCAGCCCACTTTGCTTCGGTATCATTGCTTGCCAATACTTGAAGACTTGTGATTTGTTCTTTCAACGAACGGATTCTATATTGAAGCCGTTTACTGTTTTTTATAAAAGCTTCAGCATCGGCGCGAATAATGTCTTCTTTTGCTTGTAGCGTGCGCATGGCATCGAAGGTATCATTGATTTCAGCAAAAACTTCATTTGCGTTAGCGGTAACTTCTGAAGATCGTTTGTTTTTTTCTCTTATTTCCTCAGTAAATTGTCTTTCCTGATTATATTTTCCAATCTCATAATTGGCATAGACAGCAACTGTCGTCATTGCTACTGCGGCAAAACCTGCTGCGGTTATTTTATAAACTCTGTCTAAATATCGTCTTCTTTCAGCTAACACTTTTTGTCTTTCAATTTCCTCTTCTTGCAATTTCGATACTTTGTCCAATTTTGCTTGCTCATCAACACTCCAGTCAACACTCTTTGGCACACTTGGTGGCGCGGGAATGCTGGATTCAGGTCCGCCGGTTAAATCGCCCAATGATGGTGTAAGACTTGGACGGCTTGTTCGATCAGCATCGTCATCAATAATACTGCTGAAACTCTCTCTAGCGGGAGGTATGGTTTCAAATTTTACCACTTCTTGTTCTTCGGGCTTCGCTTCTTTGACTTCCGCAACGTCTGGTAAGTCTGTTTCTTCAGCCTCCTTATTTGCAATCGGTGCTTCCATGACCAAAGTTTTTTCGGCCGGTTTTTCCACAGACTCATCAGATGAACTTATTTCTTCTTTTTTTTCATCTCCCACAACAACAGTTTCCATAACCTGTGTTATTACATGCGGATGATCAGGATCTGATTGATCCACATTTCTTGTTTTTAGACTAACTACGACATTTGCATCCGGAGCGGATAAAGGTTCATCATCACCTTCAGTATCATTTTGGCTTACGTTTTCGCCTGAAGGAAAAGGAATAACTTCAGCGTAAACATTTTCCTCATTTTCTTGTTCCGTTTCAGCTTTTTCGGCTTCCCTGTCTGCCTTGGCATTAGCTTCCCTCACAGCTTGCGCCAATTCTTCTTCAAGGTTTAAAGGTGTTTGATCAGCGGGAGCCTGGGGTCTGGTACTTTGTCTTATTAACTCCTGTGACGGCTGATTTACTTGCGTCGTATCATCCTCACCCACGTCGGCATCCTGCAAATCATCGGCAGAGGTTTCAGTGGTAGGACTGGGTAATGTATTGCTTCTTTTTTCAAACGGTCCACCTGCTTCCTCTTCTTCTTCCGTTAAATAAAAGCTTCTTTTTTCACCCTGCATTTGTTCATATTTAATACCGTTTTCATCTCTCCAAATTCTCCAATAATTTGCATATTGATAAACAAGAACTCCCAAATCCGGGTCTTTAAACACTGTCCAGTGCGGAGGCATGTTCATAATACCGTCAGGGTGTCGTGACACTTCATCCTCCATCATGCTTGATATGTCCTCATAATCTTCTTTTTTCAAAAATTCCGGATAATCGGGAGCAGTATTAATGCGCTGAATACTATCGGGACTCATTGACTCGGGCGGATACTCGGGCTCCACTGAATCACTGTTTGTCTCAACCCCGCTCGGCACATCGGGTGCTCTTGGAATTTCAAGAGCATCGTCATCTGCTGATGGCGGTTTTGACGATATAGCCCGTGAATGGGTCTGACCATCTAAAATAATTTTATTAAACATGTCATCCATAAAATCATCATCTTCGTCGTCGGTTTTACCATCTTCTTGTCTTATTAAACGCGGATCAAAAGATACAGTGGCATTTTCTTGTTCAGGTATTCGTGCCAGCTGTTCCGGGTGTGTTGAAGGTACTGTTCTTTTGGCTCTAACAAAACTTCTACGTATTGTGTCCCTTACTCCTTCAATTAATTGCTGTTTATATTTTGAACACGTTTCGCTTTCTGCAGTTTTATCCAGTTGAAAATAGTAAAAAGCCCAAACAATATCACCACTTAAAAATGGCAATTCATTTCTTAATGTATTGCAGAAGCCATGGGCAGCTTTATCAATCAATGCTTCAAATTCTTCCGAATCCTCGTCAATTTCACTTAATTGTTCGTCAAAATGGTTATCAATCAAGTAACTCCAAATACCTTCGCTTATTGCGCGCATCACTTTTTTATCTCTGGCCTGTTGAATAAAAAGCTCATTTGCTATGGGGGCAAGAATTCCCACAGGGTATTCCTGTAATTTTCGATCTAGTTCTTCGTTACCTTTTATATGATTCACGGCCTTTTCAAGTGACGAAATTCTCACATCCATAAATGTTATTTTTTCCGCATTTTCCTCATTAAAAGGAAACATATTCAAATAAACCTTTTTTATGGCGATTCTTAAATCAGCCTGAGTCTGGTTACTTAAAAGCCGTGACCATAATTCTGACAAAGGTGCATCTATTCTATCCGGTATGTCCATGACATCACGCTCAGCGGGCGGCACGTCGGAAATTCTTACCGCTTCAGGTTTTGATGGAGTTTCTTCATTTGTCAAAGAGGTCAACCCGGTTAATGTATCTTTCTTTTCACGTTCCAATTCCTTATCAAGGTTAATCGGATTCATACTTGTATATGGAATAGAAGATTTTCTTGCTTCGTTTTCCGCAAACATGCCAAATCTCAATGTATTTCGTTTTGGTCTGCTGGTTTTTTCTGACGCCGGAATTTTATCTTCGTCAGGACCTTGAACAGGTGGTAATGATTCCTTTTCCTCCTCTTTAAGACTTTCAATTTCAGAATTTAACCGAAGACTTACCGGTCCGTCTTTACCAACACCGTATCTTTCCGACCAGGTATATTTCAAATGGTTAACCATGTCGGTAAATTTTCCTTCAAAAGCTTTGTCAAAACCATATACCGACGCTAAATAGTAAAAATATTCATAATATGCCTCTATCAAGTCGATTCGCTCTGAAAGATTGTGAAAGTACACATCATTTACATGATGTCCGTGTAAATCTTTTTCTTCAAGCTGTTCAATGATTTTCGCAAAAATTTTAAAAGTTTTATCCTCCACCATTTCCGCGTCAGGAATAGGTTGGCCAAATTCATCGATTTCACCTTTAAAGAATGTCCTTACATCCATAAAAACGGCATTAATAAAAATGTCGAATCTGGCAACGGGATTAGGTGTTTTTTTGCCCTTATCACCTCTTTGTCTAATTCGGTCAATGGCACTTGAACTCTCAATCATTTCAAAAAATTCTTTCGAAACGGGACCGCGAGTACTTTGTCTTTGAGGGGGTAAACTGTCTATAAGTGGAGCGTCCGCCATAGGATCATTCTCAGGAGGGGCAATAGAACCCGGTGGAATGCTGGTTAAAAAATCTTTTTGAGTCGTTTTTTTGCCATTATCAGCCATTGTTCCTTTTTAATGGTATATATTCTATAACGTATTAATATATAAAATATTAACAAATTAAGGGATTATAATACTCTAAAAGTAAAATTTGTCAATGTGAAATATTTTTAGATGCATTTAAACTTCTTTTACTCCGATTAATGAAGAATCACAAATGAAAAAAATCATCCTTACAACACTGCTTTTATTTATAACTGCCGCTACGGCTATGAGTCAGCAAATCCCCGAAACGGAATTCGAAGAGTTACCGCAAGAACTCTATACAATCCCACAGGAATTTCAGACCGCCAAAGTGCTGGAAGTAAAAAATACAGATGACTGTCAACAAACAACTCTGGAAATATTAAACGGCGTCGACAGCGGAAAAATTCTTAACATAAATTATGGCGAAGGATTCCGTTTATATGATTCTCAAAAAGTTAAGCCCGGGGAAAAAGTTGTTTTAACGCAGGGCGAAGGTTTCGAAGGAAATACTGTTTACAGCATCATGGACAAATACCGCCTCAATTGGGTTATTATCGTTGTTGCTTTTTTCTTTGCCGTTGCAATCTTTTTTGGGCGTCTTAAAGGGGTTTCATCAATTCTCGGGCTTTGTCTTAGCCTCGTTGTACTTATTTATTTTATTATCCCCAATATATTAAATGGCTATAATCCCATATTAATAAGTTTGATAGGATCCGTTTTAATAGCTTTAAGTTCAATTTATTTGGCGCATGGATTCTCGAAAAGAACAACATTGGCGCTTATAAGCACGTTAATTTCACTTGTAATAAGCATTGTTCTGGCATTGCTTTTTGTAGAGCTGACAAAATTGACCGGCACGGCTTCGGAAGAAACTTTTTTTCTGCAACTGAATCAGGACGCATCCATAAATTTAAAGGGATTATTACTCGGTGGAATTATTATCGGTTCACTTGGTGTTTTGGATGATATCACAACAGGGCAAACAGCCGCGGTTGACGAAATATACAAAGCCAACAACGGTTTAACTCGTTCCGAGCTTTATAAGTCCGGACTTTCAGTTGGTAAAGCGCATATTGCTTCCATAGTTAATACATTGGTTTTGGCTTACGCCGGCGCGTCTTTCCCGTTGCTTGTTTTGTTTTCAATGGATAATCCCGAACCGCTTTGGGTTTTAATGAATCAGGAATTCATTGTAGAAGAAATAGTTCGCACCCTTGTGGGAACAACAGCTTTGATATTCGCGGTTCCAATAACCACTTTTTTGGCGGCGAATTATTATTCCAAGCAATCTAAAGCATTTGAACGGCGTCTTCAACGCTAGTGTTTTCAACCGTTATCGCGTAAATGGCATTGGTTATTTTCACCGCTTCTTGCAGAGATTTTTGATGAATGTTTCTTCCGGTCGCGTTTCCCATTGCTCCGCTAATATGAATTTGATCATGTAATTGTTGCAGGAATTCTTCATCTCCCATTGATGATCCACCGGCGCAAACCACTTTGGTTCTTCCCGCCGCCTTAATGGCTTCTTTAAAAGCTTCAGCATGTTTGCCGTCATCTGCTTTCGGGTAATTTACTTTAGCAAAATCCGATCCGATACATGCGGCGATTCCGGCCGCGCCCGCAACCAAATGAGCGTCTTTTTCATTTTCTATACTTTTCCCGCGAGGATACATCCAAAGCACGCTAACCATGCCGTTTTTATGCGCCAAATGCACAAGTTGCGCCGCTTCCCGCAGCATTTCCGATTCAAATTCACTTCCGGCGTAAACCGTATATCCCACTCCCGGAATATTCAAACCGCTGTTTTGCTTAAAGTCCATAATTTGATCGAATAAATACCAGGCTCTGCTTACTGGATCCTGCTGCGATGTAGGCACTCCGTTCGTTTTTGAATTAACTTTTATTAAGTATGGGATTTGGGGATAGTCCATGCCATAGCGGGCGATTAATCCCATTTGAGTGGCGAAACAACCGATTCTCGCCTGCGAAGCGATTTTAAACAAATGCTCGGGATCGGCATCGTCTTCACTTATACCGGGGCCGTGAAAATCATCATTAAAATGCTCCACTTTTTGATCCCCCGCAAAGAGCATTAATCTGTCCGAACCGCATGTTATTTTTTCATAATTTTTGGCATATTCATCTTGCATTTCCTGTGGGACATCAAGGGGAATTAAAACTGCTGACATATAAAAATGGTTAAGTGCTTTTAAGTTTAAATTTGTTTTATCATTTGACAAGTGCTAAATTTTATTTAAAATTCCTCTCCTTTTCATTTTATTTTCATAATCCTCATATCCAATGGCTGAATACAGAGAATCTACCACATCTGAAGCTCAGGCGACAGCTCCTTTATCATATGAAAATATAAGAGCGAAGTACCTGGACAATCCTTCAATTGAAAGAATTGATCTTGACCATTTTGATCATTTGCTTGATTCGATAACTGTAAGCGGAAAAAACGTTTTAAAGCAACTGCACGGTGTAATTGCCTGTTTGCAAAAAATGGATCGCTCGACCGAAAAATCCGGTGAAATTATTTCTGCAATCGGAATTTCAAAAATTGGCACTTTTTTAGGGAATTTTGATAATAAATTTGAGCGACAGTACAATTGGATTGATCTGGTTAAGCTGGCCGATTTCATTAGAAAGGAAGGTTACACACCGGTAAATTATAAGCAAGCGCAAGGCGATTTTTACGACCCGGATTCGAGAGTCGCCGTATTGAGTATGGCATCTCAAGAGCAAATTTATGAAGCAATGGGTAGTCAGATCGCAAATGTCTCTAATACGAATACAACCAACAAAAACCTGTCTCTGAATGAAAGGTTGAATTTGATGAATGATTTGCTCTCAAACTGTAATCAATTATCACAAATAATAGAACAGGCGGAATACTTATCCTGGCAAATAAAAGAGATCATAAAACAAGATGGGGATTTGGATTTAAACGCCCATGCCGGATTTGAACAATTAAACAATAGTCTGACCAATTTGAAAGCCGACTTGGACTTCGCGGAAGGAATTTTTAACAGTTTTTAGATCCGGTTTGACTTAATTGACTATTCCTATATAACTTTAGCGACACTTTAATAAAAAATATATGTCATTGGAAAAAAAATCTAATTATTTAGAACAGTTGTCTGATCGAGCCGTTTCGGCTGCAAATAAGGCAATACCACATATCTCGACAGGGACAAAAATAATGATAGCCGCATTGCTGGTTTCTTGTGGCGGAGCAAAATTTGAAGTTGGCGATAATACTGACGGAGGAGCAAATGCGGGAGGTTATGGAGCTGAAACAACCGGCGGTACCGAAAATATTGGTGGGAGACCGTATTCCGGCGGAATCGGCGGAGTCGAAGCAACAGGGGCGACCGGTGGTAGAAAAGAAACCGGAGGCAGAGGTGGAACCGGGGGAGACACGGGTGGAACTGAGACAGGTGGAAATGGCGGAACGAGCGGCATGGAAACCGGTGGTAGCGGTGGAAGCACAGGCGGCGCTGAAACTGGAGGAA
>WJJQ01000069.1 GCA_014729615.1 Candidatus Peregrinibacteria bacterium
CGGGCCGCGGTGACATTCCCGGACAAGTGATTATTCAGACATATTTACCCGAGCACTATGCCATTAAGGCGGCGGCAAATCACGACTACAAAGCCTTTTATAATGAAGAAATTTCCATACGAAAAGACCTGAATCAACCCCCTTTCAGCAAAATTATAAAAATAACAGTTAAAGACGTCAGCAATAAAAAATGTACCGATCAGGCCATGGACGTCTTCAACTCACTCCAAAACCTGGAAGATCCCGACCATAGCATAAATTATTATCCGGCCCTGATTCCACGATTACACAACAAATACCGATGGCATATTTTAATAACGGGTCCAAATCCACGTACTCTTTTAAACCAAATCAATTTGCCTAAATCGGCACAAGTCGACGTTGATCCGTTAAGTACTGTTTAGCTTACATCCATCAAAAAATTCTGGTATTATTCCCCCAGTATTTTCGTACATTTTTTTATGAAAAGAATTTTATCGGGAGTCCAATCCAGTGGAGAACCACATATAGGCAATTATCTTGGCGCAATGAGAAATCACATTGCCATGCAAGATACTCATGAATGTTTCATTTTTATCGCAGACCTTCATGCTCTCACAACGGTAAGAGATCCGAAAAAAATGAAACAAGACAGCACGGAAATCGCCTTGGATTATTTGGCTTTGGGCCTGGATCCGAACAAAACCGTTTTTTTCAGACAAAGCGACATTGCCGAGCATAGCGAACTTGCATGGATCTTATCAACAATAACTCCATTTGGACTACTCGAACGGGCGCACGCGTATAAAGACGCCGTAGCCAAAGGCATGAAAGATCCCACTACCGGATTATTCACTTATCCGGTTTTAATGGCGGCGGACATTTTAATGTATAAACCCGACCTTGTTCCCGTTGGCAAGGATCAAAAACAACATGTTGAAATTACAAGGGATATAGCAGATAAATTTAATAATATATATGGTGAAACCTTTCCACTGCCCGATGAGCACACGCCCGATGATGTCGCTTATATTTTAGGTACGGATGGAGAAAATAAAATGAGCAAAAGCTATGGAAACGTTATTAATTTTTTTGCGGAAGAATCACGTTTGAAAAAGCAAATCATGGGAATAAAAACAGATTCGACACCAATGGAAGAACCTAAAGATCCCGACTCATGCGCCGTATACAAAATTTATTCATATTTTGCGAATGATAGCGAGAAAAAGACGATGGCCGATAAATACAAGGGAGGTGATTTCGGTTACGGAGACGCAAAAAAAATCCTACTGCAAAAAGTATTGGACTATTTCAACCCGTACAGACAAAAAAGAATTGAACTTCAAGCCAATTTAGAGTACATTAATCAGGTATTAAAAGAGGGTGCTGACAAAGCAAAAAAAGAAGCTCAAAAAACGATGGATGAGGTTAGAAAAAAAACCGGACTTGGACAAATTTAATTGACAATTCGTTATCACTTAATAATGAGAGAAACCAAATACATATTTGTTACAGGAGGAGTTTGCTCCTCACTAGGAAAAGGCATTGCAACTGCCTCAATCGGTGCTCTCTTAAAAGCCTCCGGACTTAAAGTGGTAACAATGAAGCTTGATCCGTATTTAAACGTGGATCCCGGAACAATGAGTCCGTTTCAACACGGAGAAGTTTTCGTATTGGATGATGGATCTGAATGTGATTTGGACTTGGGTCATTATGAAAGATTCATCGACGAGCATTTAACCTACCTCTCCAGCGTTACGACGGGCAAAGTATATTCAGACGTGATCGCGCAGGAACGCAAAGGTAATTTTTTGGGAAAAACCATTCAAATAATCCCACATATTACAAACAATATCAAAAAACGTATTACAGACGCCGCAAAAAAAACCAATGCCGATATTTTGATGGTTGAAATAGGAGGAACAACCGGCGACATTGAGGGATTGCCGTATTTGGAATCAATCAGACAATTAAGGTATGAATTAGGTTTCGACAACACTCTTTACGTACATTTAACCTTGCTCCCCTATTTGGCAGGACCTAAAGAATTGAAAACAAAGCCTACACAGGCTTCTGTTAGAGAACTGAGAACAACAGGTATTCAACCCGACTTCATTCTGGCTCGTGCCGATTCTCATATCAAAAAAGAACTGATTAAAAAAATTGCGTTATTTTGCGACGTTGAAGAAGAAAATGTTATCCCCGCGCCAACAATTGAATCGATTTATGAAGTACCTTTAAAATATGAAGAGCATAATTTTGCCGAGAAAATTGCGCAGCGTTTAAAATTAGGTAAATTGCACCCTAAAATTAATGAATGGAAACAATTGGTGGCTAAAATCAAATCGCCGCGAAAACCATTGAAAATTGCTTTGGTCGGTAAATACACCGGACTCGACGATTCTTATTTAAGCGTTATTGAATCGTTAAAAATTGCCTGCTACCATCAAAAACTTGACTTAAACCTGCTTTGGGTAGACGCGGAAAAACTGGAAGATAACGACAAAACAACCTGGCAAATAATGGATGACGCCAACGGCGTAATTGTTCCGGGGGGATTCGGTATTCGCGGGACGGAAGGCATGATAATGGCCGCGCAATATTGCCGCGAAAAAAAGAAACCTTATCTGGGACTTTGCCTTGGCATGCAAATACTTACAATAGAATTTGCCAGACATGCTTTCAAGAGTAAAAAATACACCTCGCAAGAATTTGATGAAGATGAAAAACTTGAAGACAAAAACTACGTCATTCACTTTTTACCCGGACAATACAAAGATAAAGACAAAGGCGGGACCTTAAGACTAGGAGCTTATCCCTGTAAATTAACCAAGGGTACTAAAGTTCATAAAATTTACGGAACAGATTCAATTAGCGAACGTCACAGACACAGATACGAATATAATAATAAACTAAGAAAAAAGCTTGAAAACGCTGGATTAATAA
>WJJQ01000070.1 GCA_014729615.1 Candidatus Peregrinibacteria bacterium
CCTCTAAAACGGTCTGCAAAATTTCGTTAATAAAGTCTTCGGCATATGCTTTTTTCTTGTTAAGCGTTTCAACTTTCTTTTGCAAAACTTCCCGCATATTACCCATTTTTTCGTGAAAGTTGGCTTTAAGCTCCTCTTTTTGTTCAAAGTATGCGCTAACTTTGTCTTGCACTTCTTTATTCTCAATTTTATCTATGGCCAAATCTTTCTCTAATTGAGAAGCCGGTTCCTGTTTGGGCGCTTCTGCCGGGGTTGATTTTGGTTTATTTTCCAGAGTCATTTTTTGGTTTTATGTTATCCGGCACTCGAAAAAAGCCATAAAATTCCGTGCTGTATTCCGGCATTTTATTTAGTTCAATCTCGCTTTCAATTCCATCTTTTGTGGTGCGAACGGTTAGGGGCTTTTCCTTGGTTACAACCGCTACCTGATCAGGATCTTTTTCTCCGTTTTTCTTAAATAAAACAATGTCGCCTTCGGTAATTTGGTTGATCATGAATTTATCTTTTACAAACGGCCATCCCTGCTTTTTGCCATATGCGTATAATTCTTTAACGGTCGGTTGAATCGGTATTTCCAAAGCGTCGCTAACAACTTTTGTCGCGGTAATATTTTCAAGCATTGCATCTTTTTTCCCGCCTAAAAATTTTGATAGAGCTTTAAAAAAAGCCATACCTCGCTGAAAAATTGTCTGCCCCAGTTCCTGAGTGTCCATTTTTCTCAGGTTTTCGCGGTCTTCTTTGAATTTTTCACTTTCATCATTCAGAGGCGAAAAACTGTCATTTTCGTTGGTTTGTTCGTTTTCATCGGGTTCATCCCGTATCGGCTTTTTTTCAAGTGGAGCGTTAATTGGCACGCCGTCAGGTCTTTGCTCGGCCAACGCTTCGCTTAACGAAGGTCGTTCCGACTTGCTTGGCAACTGCTCCGATTTTTTTACCAGGTCGGAAAGCCATTTTTTTAATTCAAAAGCTTCTTCTCCGCTATACTTGGATTCAGGTTCTTTTATCAATTTTTCCAAATGCGTTTTAAGTTGTTCATCGTCTCTTATTCTTCTTATCAGATTTTCCTGAGATTTGACCACCATCGGATTCTCCGCCTTGCTAATCCCTTCAAAATTTTCATAAACGGCAACAAGTGAATCGAAAAAATCCAGAACTTCTCGTTCACCCGAAAAGTCTTCTACAATGTTATCAATTTTTTTATTTGGTTTTTCCGGATTTGCCATTTTTTATATTATGTAAATATCACCGGCCTCTTCCTCTAGCCGTTCTTTTGTCATACGGATTCTATGGACCTGATTCTGTATTTGGTATGAGTTTTTTTCACCCATTTTCCACAAATTATATATTTCCCTGATTGCCGAAAGTAAATTTACGGAATCGAAATCCGCCTTACCCTGCGCTTTTTCATTTAATTTGCCATAAACTGCATTATTTAATAGCGAACTTGGTTTATATAAGTCGATTTCTTTCGCTTCCACTTTTGAAACGATCATCTGTAAAAAAGCCTCATCGTCAGCGTCAAAACCTTCTTGAACTTCAAGCGGTTTATTTAGCTTTTGTTGCTCATCATCGGGTATTTGCTCATCTTGCATTTGTACTATTTTTTTAACTTGATCATTTTCCATATTTTTTTTTGAATTAAATATCTTTACATTTTAGCATAAATCAGCCAATTCCTCAACCCCATTCTTTGACAGATGGCTTCAAAAATGTTCTATTCGGCGCGGTGTTATGGTATATTCCCTAAGTATGGACAAAAAAGAAGCTAAAATTCGCATTGAAAAACTTCGTGAAAAAATCAATGAGCTAAATTACAAGTACTTTGTTCTGGATGAATCTGAGTATTCTGAAGAAATAAGGGACTCACTAAAGCTTGAATTGAAGCGGCTTGAGACTGAATATCCAGATCTCATAACAACTGACTCTCCAAGTCAAAGAGTGGGGTCGGTGTTGTCGGGAAAATTTGCGAAAGTTAAGCATTTGACTCCCAAAAAAAGCTTATCGGATGCCTTTAGCGATGAGGATGTTCGTGATTGGCATAATAGAATTGTGAAGCAAGTGGGAGAAGAAAAAATAAAATACGTTTGCGAACTTAAAATCGACGGACTCAACATGACTTGCCATTACGAAGACGGCCTGCTGGTTCGAGCTTTAACAAGAGGGGATGGTGTTGAGGGAGAAGATGTGACTCACACTATCAAAACAATTGAAAGCATACCATTATCACTGAAACAGCCTCTTACACTTGAAGTTTCGGGTGAGGTATATATATCGAAAAAGGATTTTATACGAATAAATGAGGAACAGGAAAATAAAGGACTCGATAAATTCGCTAATCCCAGAAATGCAGCGGCGGGTACCGTAAGGCAACTTGATCCGGCGGTAGCCGCTCAAAGAAATTTATCTGCCTTCTTTTACGAGTTGGGAAAGAATAATTTAGATGAACCACCGACCCGCCAGCAGGAAGTATTAGAACTATTTAAAAGTCTGGGATTGCCTGTGAACCCCGAATACCATATTTTCGGCACAATAGAGGATGTTTTGAATTATTTGGACGGATGTGCGGAAAAACGTGAGGAATTAGATTATGAAATAGACGGTATCGTGATAAAAGTTGATAGTTTTAAGCAACAAAAGCAGATTGGATTCACTGCCAAAGCCCCCAAATTTGCCCTTGCATATAAGTTTCCGGCCGAACAGGCGACAACCAAGGTTTTGGACATTCAAGTGCAGGTTGGTAGAACGGGAAAACTGACACCTGTTGCAATTTTAAGTCCCGTAAAAGTCGCTGGTTCCACAATTTCCAGAGCAACTTTGCATAATGAAGATGAATTAAACCGCAAAGACGTAAGAATAGGGGATACTGTTATCATTCAGAAGGCAGGCGATATTATTCCTGAAATAGTTAAAGTCATAACCGATTTGCGAACCGGGAATGAAAAAAAATTTAAATTCCCCAAAATAAATCCGGACAAAGCGAAATTGGAACAAGAAAGGGAAAAATTCATACATTTTGTTCATTGTCTCGACATAGATGGTGTGGGTGAAAAGG
>WJJQ01000071.1 GCA_014729615.1 Candidatus Peregrinibacteria bacterium
AACGCGGATTGTGGCACTGATCCATTAAAATGTTTCAGTGTACTGTTTTCTTCTTTATCGCTTGCCGACACCGGATTCAGACTAAGTTCCGTATCGAACAATTTCGCGAATTTAGATTCTAACGGCCAAATAGAACTGGCACACAAAACAGCATTATCACCCGAAAACCAAAATGAAATCGGCAATTGGAGAATTTATCCTGAATTTAGAATAACCGTTCCACCTTTCATGCCGAAAGGTGAACATACTGCAACAATTACCTTTACCATGGTGAATTAATGAACTTAAAAAAAACACTATTACTATTACTATTTTTACCACTAATAACAAAAGCGCAAACAGGAAACTTCACGATTTATCCCGCATATGAGCATAACGGCAACAATGACTGGATAATACAAGAAATAGCACCGGGCAACACAAAAAGCGATTACATAATTATTGAAAATCTAACAAAAGACAGACAAGAGATTAAACTTGAAACGACCAAAGCCAAAGAAACACCTGAAAACACATTCAACGTAATCGATAATGAAAAAGACGAACTGGCAAAATGGATCAAATTAGAATCTGATCAAATAACACTTAATCCCAAAGAAAAAAAACAAATCCGAATTGAAATAAACATACCCAAAAACGCGGAACACAAAACTTATAAAGGAGCCATACTGGCATCACAAACAAAAGAGGGACAAAACAATATGAACATACAAACGCGAATAGGAATAAGAACATATATAAGTGTCACAGCGCAAAATCACAGTCCCGAAAAAATATTTTTCTTCACACTCTCACTAACAGCCTTAATTGCGGCAATAATTTACAACCTATTACCAATCATAGAAAAAAGAAAAAAATGAAAAGAATAATACCAAAAATCTGTTTAATACTTACCATCATCTTGTTTAGTCTGAACTTTACGCAAGTCATGGCTCAAACAATGTTGGTACAGGTGCTGGGAGGCGGATACAGAATCATCGGACCCGACACATTGCCCTTTGACCCCGTTGAAGCAAGCATTTCAACTGTAAGTAACAGCACAAAAAGTATCCGATCAATTTTAGATAATTATCCGGAAGGAAGCGTAAGTGAAGGTTATTTACAAATAGAAGATTTAAACGGTGGATCAATCTTTAACGTACAAATATCGGCACCAACCGATTTTACGAATACTGCAAATCCTGCAAACACAATTACAACAAACAACATCTACGTAAAAAACGTATCCGATCCCGGAACAGGATTCAGCGGTGACATAGAAACCATTGAAGGCCGAAACGACGGCATTTCTTTGAATCCTTCATTAAATGTTTTCACAGGTAATGACCTGTCCGCGTCACGTGTACTGGCTACCGGAACGGGTGAACAACCGGGCATATGGAAAATTTTCCCGGAATTTCAAATAGAAATACCCGCGGGAACACCTGTCGGAAGCTACGAAACTCAATTAGTGTTCACAATTATTTAAAATAAAAATGAAATCCCTAATCTTAAAACTAGTTACTCTTTCAATCGCAATCTCATTAATAATCGCGACCAACGCGTCCGCTGCAAATTATTATAATTTTGGAACATTGGATGTTAAACCCGTAACAAATGAAAATTCAATTAACAGTGACTGGTTCATAAAATATGTGCAACCGGGTAATCAGGTTCAAGAAAAAATTCAGGTTTCAAACTTCAGCAATCAAACCAAAAACCTTGAAATTTACGTTGCCGACACAACAAAAAACGAAGCCAAAGAATTTTACGCCGACACAAAATCCGGCGATCTTGCCAGATGGATAACACTGCCGGCTCGTGAAATAACTTTGGAACCCGGAACAAGTAAAATACTAAGTGTTAATTTAGAAATACCCGAAAAAGCCGGAATCGGTCTGCACACGGGTGGTATTATTGTTAAAGAGAAACATCCAAAATTAAACATTGAAAAGGGAATAAGAATTTACTTAAACGTTACCGGTCCCGCCATTACAAACGGATACACTCAAAAAATATCACTTCAACAATCAGCTTTAAATATTAAAACCGTTAATGTCGGTACAACCGATTATAAAGTGCCTTTTGAAATAAAAATTGAAAATATTTTCGGCAAAACAATTTTTTCAGCCGAAAAAATATCTAAAACAGAACCCGGCCAATCCGGAACAACAATAATTCCGTTTGATAAACCAATTTTCGGCTTACACAAAGTTTCCGTTTCAAATGGAGAATACACACAAAGCCTGGGCTTAGTATTATTTGTGCCATTTTGGGCTTTATTCTTTTTGCTGACAGCACTACTTGCAGTTGCGTACTTACGCCGACCGAGTGCCTTACAAATTAACTTTGGATATATATTTAAGTCCCCACAATTCAGAAAAACCGTGGCTTACGTTTCAGTATTTGCAATTGTCGGATTATCGACCATAGCCTTAACCGACTATTCAAAAAATCTTGTTTTATCTAAACAAGATAAATTATTTAACAAATTGGAAAGCTATGACTTAACAATTAAATGGGGCGATTATCGAATCCCGCATTTAAAGAATTTTCCGCAAAAAGATTGGAAAGGATCAATTGAAATTCAAAATGGAACAGTATCAATCAAAGAATATTTACACTTTGAAAAGAATGATAAAGCGGAAATAACAAACGGCAAATCAGCAATTAGTTTCAACCTTGAAACAGGGCCGGACAATGACGGTATTGTACTTGAAGTGAAACCTGACGGCAAAGAAGAACCGGTCATTATTTATAAAGAAGATAATTATCCATATGAATACCGTTTTCCAATTTCTTTTTATATTTACTCAAGCGGGCTTTTCCCCAACGGAATACACAGCACATATTTCAAAACCGAACCGGGACTTTCAGTTAAAGAAAAAAGCGCCAAAAATCTTCAAAAACTACTAAAGGAACAATCGGCCACGCCAAACGCTAAAGAACTTCAAAGCGAACTTGACGAGCTAATGGCCGAACTGGAAGCAACAAAAAATGTTGCGCAAATACCCGAGTTGGAAAATCTGTTTATTGAAGAATTGCCGGCATCACCCGAAGTATTAAGCAGTTTCATTCTCGATTCAGACTACGTTGAAGAAATTACAGACGTAGATTCAACCAAAAAAATCAAATCCGACAAAATATTAATTGAAGCGTTAAAAGCCACTCCTGAAATTTTGGAAGACATTGTCGCCACTCCCGATTTAAATTTTATTTTTATTCCGGCGGATACAATAACATTCCCACCCGTAGAATTTTCATTTCACGAAACACAACTGGTCAGCAAACCAATCGGAACATTAATTTTCATTCAAAACAAAGAAGCTTCGTGGAACACTTATGTTAGCACGTCAAACTTTAAATTATTGAGTGGAGACAAAGAAATTCAGGCATCCGCTCTAACCATCGACCCGGGTGAAGTTCGAACAATTTCTCAAAAAGACCTGGCCAAAAAGAATCCCGGCATCAAACGCAGATTCGGAACATCGCAGTCCAAAGCAACACTGATCGATGTTGACCCCGAACCGCAAGAAAAGGAAGAACCGAAAGTTTTTGACCTTGAAGGCAATCCTATAATTGAACCCAAGCCAAAAAAACCGGGCGAAGTCTTCATAATGGAACCGGTGCTTGAACTTGTTATTCCAAACGGAACTCAAGCCGGAACTTATCAGGGTGAACTTACAATCAGCGCTTTATAAAAGAAAGTAAAAGTCCATTATCAATCTCAAGCAAATAACTGTTTAAATCGGGATGATTCATTGTCTTTTCAATAAACTCATTCAAAGCCTGAGAATGAGTCGTGCAATTATCGGCAACAATTAATCCCCCGTTCTTGGTTAAGGGTAAAACTTTTTCCAAATACTTTAAATACTCCATTTTTGTCGCGTCCAAAAAAACGAAATCAAACATTTCCGGTTTAAAAACTTGTCTACCAATTTCTACAGACTGCCCGTTTATTAAAATTTCTTTAACATGATCACCGTCAAAAACTTCGGGCGCATGCCCTTTTATTTGGATTAAACGCTCTTCCACGCCTTCATCTGCAAAGCGTTTTCTCGCCATTTCAAACCTTTCATCATGCGATTCAACCGTCACAACAAGACCGTCATCGCCCACCCATTTTGCGAATTTCGAACTGGAATTGCCAATGGAAGTGCCTATTTCAAGCACGGATTTTACAGCAAATATTTCAAATAGTTCTTTGAAAATATTCAAAGAATCGTCCGGAAGAGTCCAAAACAATTTTTTACTAATTGAATCAAGCATTAGTGATTGTAAATGCTCTTTAATAATAATATAATATATAAAGTTGTATATACTTTTTATATCCCTTAAAACTCTCATATGAAAAGAACACTGATAGGAGCTCTGGGTCTTATAGCACTCTGCTCCAGCCTTATTTTGCCAAGCACCGGTCTTGGACAAGTTACGCAA
Source organism: Candidatus Peregrinibacteria bacterium (assembly GCA_014729615.1). GTDB lineage: Bacteria > Patescibacteriota > Gracilibacteria > UBA1369 > UBA1369 > WJJQ01. Next base: position 4,417 of record WJJQ01000071.1, read on the forward strand.
GATGCCGAATTGGATATTACTTGTGGAACTTTAAGTGTAGATTTCTTTAGTGCAGTAAATAATGCAGCACAGCACCCCTACAATAAAGTTTTCACATTCGAATTTTTGGACGTCGATACATCATTCAATCATGCATTTGCCACCGGCGCTGACACTGCAACCGGCTTTACAGGTCCATATCAAATACCATTAGCTGATGTTGCTTCAAACAATTCATCATTTTTTGATAACGATTATGGAATAAGTGCTATTGACCATAGAACTCCTGTTGCCGGCTGTGGCCAGGATCAAGGATTCATACTAACTGTTGCTGCAACCGATTTTGATAACGGTACTGACACTATTGCCGCATCAAATCTTTTTATTGTTACAACACCACACACAAGTATCAGAACATTTGATGAAACCAGTTCATCAGCATTTGTTGGTAAAATAGTCGGAAATGGCACATTTAATGTTGGATGTCTTGACGATAGGGATACAAACTTGGGCTGCTTGGATCTTGCAACCAGCAACACGGATATAGAAGCTCCATTTAATGTAAATATGGATACTGATGGTGACGAAGATATTACAGATGAAACTTTCCAGGACCCACAAGGAAACACTACTTACACCCAGTTCACTGGAAACAACCTTGCTGGAGCTGTTACAATTTTAAGCAACAACGCTGCAGTACCTCCTAATAACCATTATGGTAGATTTACAACATGGCCTATGTATTATCTACAAGTTCCAAATACCTCTAGTTCAGGTTCATATGCATCGACTATTACTTACTCTATTCAATCAGTATCCTAAAGTGAATAAAGCGCGGAACATACGTTCCGCGCTTTTTTTTTATACTAAAAAATGCTATACTGAAGGGATTAAAAAAACACATGGAAAAAAAAATATTACCATTTCTATTAATTTCACTATTAATTTTGCCTCAGCTTACATTTGCTTCAACAACCATTAAACCCTTAAATGACCAAAAACAAATTAAGCTGGAAATTAACCCCGGAGAACAAAAAACTGAAGAAATAATTATTTATAATGCTTCAGAACAAGAAACTACTATTGAACTATATGCGGTAGATGGAATTAAAACAAACGATGGTTTCACAACGGGTAAATTAAAAAGTGCAAAACAAACAAGTCTCGGTAAATGGACCAGTTTTGCCAACAACGTTTTTGATTTAAAACCCAAAGAGGAAAAAAAAGTTAAATTTACCATACAAATACCTTCAACTACACCTCCGGCAACATACGCCGGCGCTTTTGCTGTTGCCAATATATCAAAAACAACCGATATTGCTGGGACTGGAGCTGCACTAAACACACGTTTCCTACAAACTTTTTTTGTCAATGTGCCCGGATTAAAAATATCCAATTTAAAAATTAAAAAAGATATATTGTTAAAAAAAGACAAAACATATTTTTACCAAACAAACCTTGAAAATACCGGAAATACTGCCTTAAGCATTAGGGCAATTCTTACGCTTAAAAACAAAATTACGGGAACAGAAAAAATCGTGAAAGAAAAATCATTTGATTTATATTTTGAAGATATTTTTGATTTAACTTTAGAATTTAAAAAACCATACATTGGTTTCTACGAAACAAACATTACATTTAAAATTTCGGAAAACGATATTTTAAATGAAACCAAAACATTTCAGGAAGAAATTACTCTTTCCAAATCCTTCAGAGAAATTCCCTGGCTAGACATCACCATAGTATTTCTAATTATTCTAGCAATCTTAGAAATAATACACGAAAGGCATCACCGTCTTAAAAAAGCACTTAAAAACGGTACGAAAATAAGAATTACCGGTGATACGAATTTGGAAAGTGTAGCAAAAAAATATGATGTCGACTGGAAATTTCTAGCAAAAATCAATAAGATAAAGCCACCTTATTCTTTATCTGTTGATGATGTCATTGTTATTCCAAACGCAAGGAAAAAAAATAACTAGGGGAACAATTTTAGTTTTCCTTTTTTCAATTCCCATATTCTGCAACGCGGCAAGTTTTTCCGCTTATCCTCGTTTTTATGTTGAAAACAATCCAAACACGTTAATATATACTGCAAAACCCGGCGAAGTCATTCAGGACTCCATATACA
>WJJQ01000072.1 GCA_014729615.1 Candidatus Peregrinibacteria bacterium
ATTTAACATACGGAATTTTCAATCTCCATTTCGACAAGACGGTTTAATTCAACAGCGTATTCCATGGGAAGAGTTTTTACAATCGGATGAATAAATCCATTCACAATCATAGTCGACGCTTCCACCTCGCTTAACCCGCGTGACATTAAATAAAACAATTGCTCCTCACCGATTTTACTAACCGTGGCTTCATGTTCCATTTGAACGTCGGGGGATTCTATTTGCATGGTTGGATAAGTGTCGGACCTTGATTCATCATCAATCAAAAGGGCGTCGCATACCACTTTCGACTTCACTCCTTTAAGCCCCGGTGTTACTTTAACAATACCCCTATAGCTACTTCTTCCACCGGCTTTACTAACCGATTTCGCATTAATGTTAGAACTGGTATTCGGCGCAAGATGAAATACTTTCGAGCCCGCGTCTTGATGTTGATCTTTTCCGGCCATCGCCACCGACAAAATTTCTGCCTTTGCTCCTTTTTCCATTAAATAAACAGCCGGATATTTCATGGTTACCTTTGACCCCAGATTACAATCAAGCCAAAACATTTCCGCGTTTTCATAGGCAAAAGCCCTTTTGGTGACAAGGTTATAAACATTTCGCGACCAGTTTTGAATGGTGGTGTATTGCACGCGCGCATTCTTTTTAACAATTATTTCCACCACGGCGGAATGCAAAGAGTCGCTTGAATAAGTCGGAGCCGTGCATCCTTCCACGTAGTGAACAGATGCTCCTTCATCTGCAATAATTAAAGTTCGTTCAAACTGCCCCATGTTTTCGGCGTTAATTCTAAAATATGCCTGCAATGGCAGCTCGATATGAACACCTTTTGGAATGTAAATAAACGATCCACCGGACCAAACGGCTGAATTCAACGCGGCAAATTTATTGTCTCTTGGAGGCACGACAGTTGCGAAATATTCACGGAAAAGATCGGGATAATCTTTCAAAGCCTGATCAATACCTTCAAAAATAACACCCTTTTTTTTGAGGTCTTCCTGTAGGTTATGATAAACCATTTCACTTTCGAATTGCGCACCCGAACCCGCCAAAAATTTTCTTTCAGCCTCGGGCACACCCAGTCGTTCAAATGTTTCCTTAATTTCTTCAGGAACCTCATCCCAGTCGCGCAATGCTTTATCGGACGGTTTTAAATAATAGTGGATGTTATCAAAATCAATTCCGGCAAGGTCGGCTCCCCACTGCGGCATTTTTTTTGCATGAAAAATTTCCAGCGCTTCAAGTCTGAATTTAAGCATCCATTCCGGTTCATTTTTTTGTCGTGATATCTCTTGAACAATTTCTTTGTTCAAACCTTTGTCACTTTTATAAAGTGATTTTGAATCAGTGTGAAAGCCGTATTTGTAATCTTCTTTATTTAATAAATTTTTCATAACCGTCTGTTTCAATTTCTTCCGCCAGATTTTTATCTCCGGATTTTAGAATTTGCCCGCCGGCCATAACATGAACATGGTCGGGACTTAAATAATTTAATAATCTTTTATAATGAGTAATAACAATAAAACCCGTTTTATTCGTTTTTCGGATTTTTTCAATTTCATCAGCAACCAGTTTTAAAGCATCGACATCCAATCCACTGTCTATTTCATCAAGAATTGCATATTTAGGCTTTAGAATAGCTAATTGCGCAATCTCCGACCGCTTTTTTTCTCCTCCCGAAAATCCATCATTCAACGCGCGTCCCACAAATTTTTCATTCAGCTTCAAGTCGGCAAGCTTTTCTTTAATCAGCGAATAAAAATCAGCCACACCAAAATTGTTACCTTCAAACGAATTCGCGCAGTTACGCAAAAAATTTCCAAAAGTGATTCCCGGCACTTCATGCGGATATTGAAATCCCAAAAAAAGGCCCCGATGCGCCCTTTCATTTACGGGCAAATCCAAAAGTTCATTTCCGTTAATTTTCGTCGAACCCGAAGTCACTTTATAATGAGGATGCCCCATAATCGCATAGCTTAGCGAACTTTTGCCGGAGCCGTTGGGTCCCATTATCGCATGCAATTCACCCGGCTTAACCGTCAGCGAAACCCCTTTAACAATTTCGTTTTTATCCGCGGCTACATGAATGTCTTTTATTTCAAACATTTAATAAGGATTAACTAAATTATTTAAACTTACATGTTCAAACGCGTCCACTATCAAATTATTCACCATTCCAAGACCCGACCGGACACTGCATTTATTTGCGTTTGAACAATTTGAACCATGAGCAATGCAAGGCATTACATACATCGGACCTTCAATCGCTTCAATTATTTGCTTTAAAGAAACATGTCCGGATGATTTTGCCAACTTGTATCCACCGCCCTGCCCACGTACAGCTTCAATTAAGTTGGCTTTACGCAAATCCGCGGCCACTCTCTGTAAAAAATAGAAACTTATTCCATTTCTTTCAGCGATTTTTCTAAGCGAAGCGGGCTCTTTAACCAGTTCGCCCAATATCAAGAGGCCGTAATCAACCCGTTTGGAAAAATGTAAAATACCGGATTTTGTTTGTGATTTGGTACTCATAAGCTAAATCATACTAATTAAGTATGAATTAAAGTCAAGGGAATTGAGAGTCAAGTATTAAGCAGTGTTGCCGGCGTATTTTTTATATAATTATTGTAGAAACTATGCTGGCATTCAAACGCAGGCCAAACAAATAGACCCGCGGCCGTTTTTATGCTATAATTAAAAGAATAATTATACCCAAAAATGGCTGTCTCAAAAGAATACAACATACAAAAACTAAAGCCTGACTTGCCAAATAAACCTGAAAGCAAGGAATTTCACGAGTCTTTAAGAAAACATCAAATTGACTTGGATGAATTTATCAAGCGCATTGAAAACAAGGACAAAAAAGAAATAGTACGTTTTCAGGGTAAATTGGAAAAGTGGGATTTAAAAGGAGACACTGAAAAAATCAGGCGGGCAGGTATTAGCGAAAAACAAAACGAAAAAGATGCTCTAAAAAGGCATGAATTATTATCGGCCAGCTTTTTGCAAAGATTGCCCGGTAATTCTTTAACATACAAAATAGATTTTAAAGGAAACATGCTTGCTGAATGGAAAGTGGGATTGGGAGATATGCTACCCACAAACATCAAGGAAGTTCATGTGGTTAGGGGACCTCAAATATATGTTGGCGTACGTGCTCAAAATCCACAAACGGGAAGAATAGGTTACTATGAAAAAAACGCAATCGAAAATGGACGTTATGATTATTTGGCAGTGCACACGGGCGACACCGTTCAGGTGAAAAAAACCGCTTCCATGAAAAGCGCGGTAGAAAAAAGACATGCGTTTAGAGAGCACCTTGCAATCTACAATCAAAACGCCATGGGCGACGACTCTTCTGAAGGGTCAGAGCGCAGATACAATGCCCGTGAAAGAAAATTGTATCCATCGGAGGCTTTAGCGGTAAAAGAAAACACAAAATCTAAAAAATCCAGAACAAGAAAAAACGCTCGGTCCGCCAGACGAAAATTTCGACGTGAAGTGCTTGGCAATCCATCCAGAAATATTGGCGCCATCAAAGAAATAAACGGCCAACAATTTGAACGGATTGATCGAAATTTCTGGATGAAAGAAATAGCCGCGACTCAAGCTGAATCAAAGGAATGGATAATAACGAAGGATCCGCTTACGGGAGGCCCCGTCACTTTTATGGGTGCCGCGATTCCCGGGGGAATCAGTTTAATGGTTTATCCATACTTAAAAGAAGTTGAGGCAAGGTATGAAAGAACTAATAGTAGCTATAAGGTGAAAAGCACTACCGCCTATGCCTGGAGGCCCATTCGTGGCGGTAAGTCTATGAGCTACCATTCCTGGGCGGCTGCCATCGATATTAATCCGGCCGATCATCCGCTTGGAAAAAGAAACACAGGCATGGACCCCGAATTAATTCGGGCCATGGAAAGTTGCGGTTTTGAATGGGGAGGTCGATGGAAAACACGCGCCGATGACATGCATTTCGAGCTCAGAGTTAATCCCGCATCATCGGAAAGCTTGTTAAAAACAGCGAAAGGAAGGCAATACATGGCGGCTTTAAAGCAACAAACACCGCAAATCATCGCAAGAATCAACGACATTCGTCAAACCGAAAACCGACCTCTTTTAAGCTCGAATATTTTTGAAAGAAATCAACAAATGATGGCATCAAGAGCGGAAAAAACTTCAAGAGGCAAAGAAACAAAAAGGTATAGCATCCCAAACCTGAATGCCGAAAGCGTAGATTGGCATTTGCATAAACGGGCCCCAATGAGAAAGAACGCCGAATCAATGCGTGCAAGCATTGAAAATGCAACGGGCAAGTGGCTTCCTTTAATTGAATCCAGCTGTCGGAAACACGGCATAACCGACTACATCCCATTAGTGAGAGCAATCATGTATCAGGAGTCAAAAGGGAATCCGCGCGCCGTGGGAAAAAACACCAACGGCACCAGAGACCAAGGTTTAATGCAGTTGAATTCAAGATATTTCAAACACCCCAACGTTATGGATCCCGCGGTTAATATTGATTTGGGAGTAAAACATCTTGCCGGATTGTTAAAAAGATACAATGGAAACGTAATAGACGTTGCCGCCGCATATAATTGCGGCCATGCCGAAGCCGAAAAAATTGGAAAAAAAGTATACGATATTCCACACCTGACACGGGAAACATATGTACCTAATGTGCTTACCGCCATGAGTTTAATGGGTAAGCAAAATCTTCCACAAAAGGGGAATTTTGAATATGCGTAAAAAAAGTGTCAAACTAAATCCTTGTTTTCGTAAATCACGAATTTATAAGGGATTTCTTTTTCTTCTACAGCATTCGATTCAGAAACCAAAATGAATTTTTCTTTTGAAAATTTAGGGAAAAAAGTATCACAATCAAAACTTTTCAAAATTTCGGTCAAATAAATTTTCTTACATTCCGGCCTTTCCACAGCTTGCTTGTAAATCGACGCGCCTCCCATAAAAAACACTTCACCTACATTGCCCACTTCGCTGGCAACAGCAAGAGCCTCATCAATACTCTTTGCAAGCACGACCCCATCCGGCAAAGAAACATCATCAAAAGCAAGTACAATATTCTTTCTGCCCTTTAAAGGTCGGGATTTTTCGGGCAAAGAAATCCAGGTGTTGTACCCCATTATGACAACGTTTTGTTTTGATCCGTCACCTAAAGTCGTTTCGGTAAAATATGCGAGTTCACCCGGCAAACGCCAGGGTAGCGCATTATTTTTACCAATGCCATAATTTTCATCCACGGCCGCGATTACGGAAAACATCATACTGCTACTTTAAATTTAATAAACGGATCATGTTCGTAATCCTTAATTTCAAAATCTTCATACTTCAAATCCCAAAAAGGTTTATCTGCTATAACCAATTTTGGCAGTTTTTTAGGCTCCCTTTTTAATTGTTCTTTCAGGCCATCGATATGATTCAAATAAATATGAGCGTCACCCAAAGTGTGTGTAAAAACACCGGCTTCCAGACCGCATTCTTTTGCCACCATCATCATTAATGCGGCATATGACGCAATATTGAACGGCACTCCCAGTGCGATATCGGCACTCCTCTGATAAAGTTGGCAATCCAGTCTTCCATTCACTACATAAAACTGAAAAAAAGCATGACATGGCGGCAATTTCATTTCATCAAGATCCGAAACGTTCCAGGCGCTTACAATAATTCTGCGCGAATCGGGATTATTCTTAATTGTGTCGATCGCGTTTTGTATTTGATCAATATGTTCCACTTTAAAACGACCGTCTTCGTCCCGAGGTACGTATTTTCTCCACTTGCGCCATTGATAACCGTAAATGGGGCCAAGGTCACCGTTTTCATCCGCCCAGGCGTTCCATATAGGTGTGTATTCGGCCAAATCATCATTAATGTTTGTGGATCCTTTTAAAAACCATAAAAGTTCACGCAATACCCCATCAAAACGAACTTTTTTTGTTGTAAGCAAAGGGAATCCTTCGCGCAAATCATATTTTCGCTGTACCCCGAAAATTGAAATTGTTCCTGTACCGGTTCTGTCTTTTTTTTCTATTCCGTTTTGCAGAACTTCTTCAACCAAGCTTAAATACTGCCTCATAATTTGATGGAGTTAATTCGGCCTTCAGTATGACACATTTGAATTAAAAGTAACATAAAAAAATTTAATGCGTTATAATAAGCGACAAGCATATACCCTTTAACCATAAAAATATGCACATAAAACGATTTGGTATAGTTTCAATGCTTGCCTTTGCCATCTTGCTTGTTAACACGGCGGCTCTGGCTATGGCTGAAACTACAACCACGACAACGGAATACAATTTGCCAACGCAAGTTTCCGATTTAAATTTTTCAGCAACTTTGACTGACGATCAAAAAGTTAAAATGAGCTGGAATGAATATGAGCCGGAAGGTTTCAATTACTACAAAGTTATTCGATCACAAGACAACACCGATCCCGTTTATCCGGATGACGGTTATATTTATATGGGAAACAGTGGTGAATTAGCATATACC